>NZ_CP169531.1:42500-317500 GCF_041950555.1 Zobellella sp. DQSA1 | reverse complement strand
CAGGAGCCGGGCCAGTCCCATCATGCTGCAGAGCCATAGCAACAGCCCCGCCAGCAAGCCAGTCGCTCCCAAGCCCAGGCTGCCACCGGCCGCCATCACACCGGTTTTGGCTTCCTCCGACGACAACAGGCCGAGATTAAAGATGCGGAAAATATCCGCCGGGTTAAGCAGCATCAGGTAGGGCAAGGAAGCAAAATCCAGCCGCTCGGGCAACCCGATCAGCAACCCCAACATCAACAGGTCGAACACCACCACGAAGAAGAACCAGAGCATCAGCGAGGCGCCGGCCGCCTTGGCCTTTTCATTTACCCAGCCACTCAGGGCATAGGCCATGGCAAGGAAAATCCAGCTCAGCAGAATGGCCGACAGGATCAGGACGGCAAAAAGGTACAGCACCACCCCGGTGTCGAGTGCCGGTGTCAGCAGCAGCAGGGTCAGGGCGGCACTGCCGAAGCCCAACGCGGTAGCCACCGCCAGCATCAGCGCCTGACCGATGAACTTGCCGAGCAGCAACTGTCCGGGTGTGATGGGATAGGTCAGCAGCAGCAGCAGGGTGCCCCGCTCGGCCTCGCCGATCAGCGCATCATGACCCAGCATCAACGCAATCAACGGCAGTATCACCACCGCCAGACTGGCCAGGCTGGCCAGGGTCGACTCGATGCTGGTAAAACCAACCAGCCCCGAAGCAACACCGCCGAAATAGGCCAGACCGACGGCCAGCCCCCACAACATGAGGGCAATCGCCAGTACCCAGCGATTGCGGATACCATCCAGCCACTCCTTACGAGCAATAGTCAGTAGTATGGCCATCGGCGCCTCCATAACAGATATGTTGGTATAATTCGGGCAGGTTGGGCTGTTGCCAATGGAAATGCTCTACCCCGGGCAACCGGCAGATCAGCTCCGCCAACGCTTTTTGCTGTTCGGGACCACCCTGCAGCCTGATATGCCCGGACTCTGCTTGCTGCACCAGATGCTGGTATTGTTCGGGCAAGGCCGCTTGCAGATTGGTGCCATGCAGGGTCAGGGTTACCGGCAGTTGCGACTCGGCCCTCAGGGTGGCGAGGTCGCCGACCGCCAGTACCCGTCCCTGGCCCATCACCGCGACCCGATCCAGATAAGGCTCAACCCCCGCCAGCACATGGGAACAGAGAATGACGGCGCAGCCCCGTTGGCGCAGCTCCTCGATCTGCCGGTAGAAATGCTGGGTCGCCAGCGGGTCCAGGCCGACCGTCGGCTCGTCCAGCAGCAGGACTCGCGGTTCCCCCAGCAACGCCTGGGCCAGTCCCAACCGTTGCCGCATGCCCTTGGAATAGGTCTTGACCCGTCGCTCCGCGGCCTCCTTCAACCCCAGTTGCTCGAGCAAGGCTATGCCTTGCAAGGGGGCCATGCCCTTCAAGCGGGCCAGATAGCCGATCACTTCGGCGCCGGTAAGCTGATCATAGAAGCTGACGTTTTCCTGCAGGAAGCCGATATGCCGGCGCTGTCCGCGAAAGGCGGGCCTGGCCGGGTCCCTCCCCATCACCCGCACTTCGCCACCATCGGGCCGGAGCAGGCCCAATATTAGCTTGATGGTGGTGGTCTTACCGGCCCCATTATGGCCGAGCAGCCCCAGCACTTCGCCTTCGGCGACTTCCAGCGATATCCCTTTCAGGGCCGCTTTGCCGGCAAACTGCTTACTGAGCTGCCGCAGGTGAATGATACTCATGGCTCCTCCTCGCTTCGGGCTGGCCCATCAGCGGAAACGAGTCCCGCACACCAGACCCCTTGAACACCGGGAATTGTTGCTGAACCCAGCGCAACAGGCTGACCACGGGCGCATTCATCAGCCAACGGGCCGCCGGATATTGCCACAGCACCCGATCCATACCGTCATTGGGCTCATGGACGATATCTCCCAGACCGTCCTGGTTCAGATCCCAGCCCTGGTAATCACTCCAGTAATTACCCTGGCCTTGATGGGACCACTCCTGGGGACGATTGGAGACATAACGAACCTGAGTGCGGTTGCCGACCAGGGCATTACCGAAAATCCGGTTCTGCTCCGATCCCGCCGTCATATGGATGCCCAGATCGCTATGGCCCAGCCAGTTGCCGCTGATCTCGTTGCCCACCACATGGTAGGCGAACAGGGCCTTGCCCTCGGCCCCCCTCGGGTTGAGCAGATGGCTGTTGGCCCTGACGCCCTCTACCCTGTTGTTGCTGATGGTGGAATAGGTGATGTAATTCATCAGGATGCCGTAGTTCTCATCCTGCTCGGATACGTTGTCGACCACGGTCAGAAAGCGGGACTGCATCAGGGCATAGCCGGTGCGGGTCTCGCGGGTATAATTGGCCACCACCTCGTTGTGGTTGGAATACATATAGTGAATGCCGTAACGCAGCTCGCTCAGGTGGTTGCCGGTAAGCCGGTTGTGGTTGCTGTAGTCGATATAAATACCGTCCCGTACCCGACGGATACGGTTCCCGGCCACCTCGCTCTCGCTGACGTTAAACAGATGGATACCGTTGCCCCTGTCCTGAGAGCGCAGGCGGTGGTCTCCCTCGATATCGTTGCCATAGAGGCGGATACGGCTGACCCGATCGGCCCAGATGCCGAAGCCCGGGCCACGCAGTCGCACCTTGGCCACCTCCGCGCCCGAGCCCCGCTCGGCAATAAAAATGCCCGCATCCAGGGCGCCCAGGTCCCGGCCCCAGTTGGTGATGGTAAGCGACTGCACCCGGACCTCGGGTGCATCGATATAGAGGCCATGGCCTTGGCCACCGGCGTCGATCACCGCACCCGGTTCTCCCAGCAGGCTCAGGGTCCGCTCGATACGTAACGCCGGATAAATACCGGGAGCCAGCCGTACGGTTTCTCCCATCGGCACCTCGGCCAGCCCGGCCACGGAGGCCGGCGTCAGCCAGACCTCTGCCGCCAGCGGCCAGGCAAGCAACAACAAGAAAAGCCATAGCCTGTTCATGCCGTGCCTTACACCGGCTCGACGAACATTCGACCTACCATCTCCATGTGCAGGGCATGACAGAACCAGTTGCAGTAATACCAGTGTACCCCCGGCTTGTCGGCAACGAAGGTGATGGAAGAGGTCTGCTGGGGACTGATTTCCATGCTGACGCCATGGTTGACCATGCAGAAGCCGTGGGTCACGTCCTCGATCATGTCCAGGTTGGTCACCACCACCGTCACTTCGTCTCCCTGCCTGACGGTGAACTCCTGGATGCCGAAGGTGGGCGCCACCGAGGTCATGTAGACCCGCACCTTGTTGCCGTCACGGATCACCTTGTTGTCCCGCTCCAGGGTCACACCGTCCCGGGCCGCCATGGCCACGGTATCGGCGAAGAAGGGATCCTGACGGTCCCAGATCTTCTTGGGATTGAGCATGTTGCGTTTGATCAGGATGCAGTCGTGGGGCTCGGCGAAGGTGGGGCCGTCGTGCACCAGTTTCATTTCCTCGCCGGAGATGTCGATCAGTTGATCGTTTTCCGCGTGCAGGGGGCCCACCGGCAGAAAGCGATCCTTGGAGAACTTGCACAGCACCACCAGCCACTTGCCGTCCGCATCCCGGGCCTCGGTGTGGGAGGCATGGTTGTGACCGGGCTGGTACTGCACGTCCAGCTTCTGGCGGATGTAGTTGACGTCTTCACCGTTGTAGGCGCGCACCGCGTCGGCCAGATTCCATTTCACCACCTGGCTGTCGATAAAAAGGGTGGTGTAGCCGTTGCCGCGGCCGTCGAAAGTGGTATGCAGCGGCCCCAGGCCCAATTCGGGCTCGGCGGCGATCACCGCCCGGGGATCATCGAACTTGTCGTCGAACAGCTCGTCCAGTTTGTCGATTTCGATCATGGACACCGTCGGCGACAGCTTGCCGTTGGCGATAAAGTACTTGCCGTCAGGCGAAGTATTGAGGCCGTGGGGGTTCTTCGGCACCGGGATATAGCGGGTCAGGGGCGATCCCTTACGCCCGTCCAGCACCGGCACCTTGGCCTCCCCCAGTTGAGTGAAGTCGCCGGCCTGGATCGCCGCCTCGATACGGGGAATATTGAACACCGTCACCCAGTCCCGTTCGTTGCGCATCATGCCGCCCAGATCGGTGGCTCCCTCCGAGTTGTAACAGGTGGAGGCGGCATACTTGCCGGTAAAGCAGGCGTCGCAGTTGTCCAGATTGCCGTCCACGATCACCTGGAAGGCCACTTCCATGGTCTCGGCGTCCACCGCGTTGAACAGAGTGAATTTTTCGGCCGCATCCAGGTTTTTCAGGTTGCTGCCATCGTTGGGATGGGGAATGATGAACTCTGCATTGCAGAACACGTATTTGGTATGGGGCACCTTCTGCAGCCGCAGGCCGTGGATGGCCTGCACATTGGGGATGGTGACCATCTTGTCGCATTTCATGATATCCAGGCGGATACGCGCCACCCGGCTGTTAGCCTTGTCGTTGATAAACAGGTACTTGCCGTCGTAATGGCCGTCGGTCATGGAGATATGAGGGTGATGGCAGTCACCGTTAAGGTACTTGCTGCTCTCCCCCATGATCCGCTTGCTTTCATCGGTCAGCCCCCAGCCGGTGGCCGAATCCACGTTGAACACCGGGATGCGCATCAGTTCACGCATGGAAGGCACACCCAGCACCCGCACTTCACCCTGATGGCCGCCGCTCCAGAAGCCGTAGTATTCATCCAGCTCGCCGGGAGCCACGTGGCCATTCTGTGCCGCCGCCGCGGCCAGGGCCGGTGACGAGGCCAAGCTCAGGCCACCGCCGGCCGCCGCCGTGGCCAGCAGGGCGGAAGATCCCCCCAGAAACAGCCGCCGGCTCAGTTTGACGTGTTCGCTCAATTCTTCATGCTTGCTCATTAGACTCTCCTTGTAGTCCGGGGGTATCCACGTGGGTTACTTTGATCCGGGCCGCGTCCCGCTCCAGCTCGCGCTGTCGGCGTTTCTTGGCCTTCATCACCAGTGGCGGGCATTTACGGTGGTTGTAGTAGGTGATCTGGCAATCCAGACAATGGTGGCATTCGTTGGCGTTGATGCGCCCGTCGGGATGAATGGCCTGCACCTCGCACTCCTTGGCGCAGAGCTGGCAAGGCGTTCCGCACTCGGGACGGCGCTTGAGCCAGTCGAACAGCCGGAGCCGGGCCGGTACGGCGAGCGCGGCACCCAGCGGGCAGATATAGCGGCAATAGGCCTTGCGCACGAACAAAGACAGCAGCACCCAAAGCAGGGCATAGAGCACGTAGCCCCACTCGCGCATAAAGCGCAGCGTCACCGCCGTCTTGAACGGCTCTACTTCCGCCGCCTGCTCCGCCAGAGCCAGGGACTGCAGCGACAGCCCGAACAGGCCCAGCAGGATCAGGTATTTCAGCGCCCACAGCCGCTCGTGAAGGGCAAAAGGCACCGTGTATTGCCTGATCCTGAACTTGCGTGCCGCCTCGTTCACCAGCTCCTGCAGGGCACCGAAGGGACAGAGCCAACCGCAGAAGATGCCCCGCCCCCACAGCAGCAGGGTCAGGGCGACAAAGCCCCACAGGACGAACATCATGGGATCGAGCAGGAAGGATGACCACTGGAAGCCGGTAAAGAGGGCGTACAGAAAGGTGAACACATTGACGATCGACAACTGGGCCAGGCTATACCAGCCGATGAAGAAGAGCGTATAGCAGAGATAGCCGATACGCAGCCGGTGCAGCAGGGTCGGATGCTGTACCAGCCAGTCCTGCAGGAACAGGATGATCACCAGCACCAGCAGGCCGATGCTCAGCCCTCCTATCTGCACCGCCTTGTACTGCCAGACACTGACCCATAGCGGAACGTCATCATCGAGCCAGCCCGTCTCGGCGGCCGCCGCCGTCACCGGCGGATTGAGATAAGCAGCGGGCAATTGGTAGTCGGCATAGAAGCTGGCAAACTCGCTGTCCAGGGCCCCCACCTGGCGCCGCACCATCAACTCGAACTGCCAGGGACGGGTCAGATCCAACGCACTACCGCGGGCAATAAAGATGGCCAGTTCACCGAATGCGGGCGAGCCAGCCACCAGCAGATCGGACGCAGCCAGCCGCTGGTAGTCCATATCGCGGAAGGCGATCTCCTCAGGCCCCTGCCACAGACGGATGCGATCGAAGATACCGCCGCGCACGAAGCCGTTGCCGCGGAAGCTGTAGCCACCGTTGGCCACCACCAGTATTGGCTGATCGCCGGGTTCGAGCGAGGCCATCAGTCGATCATACCGTTGTTGCCCCAGCAGGTTGATGCCGGCTTCCGCCACCCGCAGCGGGGCAAAGTACAGCTCCATAAAAGCAGCGTCGAACGCTACCGAAGCGGTATGGGAAACCGCCCGGGTGCCGGCAAAGGCCTGCTCCACTTCCCCTTCGGTCAGGCGCAGGGGACGGACCAGCTGCAGTTCGCTCAGTTCGGCCCAGTCACGCGGCTGCCACTGATTGCTCAGGGTTGCGGTGTTGTCGTCCGCCGGTTCGGGGGAGGACGGCATTGTCTCCCCAGCCAGGGTCGCCTGGGCCCCCCGCAGTGCCCGCATGATGGTCTGGTTGATCACCATCACCGTCACGGTGGCGCCGGTGACGCCATCGACCGAGTGGATATCATCCCGGCGGGACAGCCCCACCTGCACCCGCTCGCGGGCGTCGATGCCCTGGTACTGGTTGACAAATTCGGTCAATTTGATTTCGGGAATGCCGATCAGCAGTATCGGCTCATGGTGTTCCAGCACCCGGCTATGCTCCAGCCGGCCCTGCTCGTCCATCGCCAGCAACAACTCCACCGGCTTGCCGGAATAGGCGGGAATATCGGCGAACTGCCGAGTAAGGAAAGCGTATCGGGACGCCTGACCATCGGCAAGAATACGCCAACCACTGAAGGGGACAGAGATAGGTTCAATAACCGCCTGGGGGTACCAATCGGCCAGCAGCCCGGACGCATCCGCTCGGGGATCGGCGTTGGCGGTGCCGTTCAACACCAGCAGCAGCAGGGAGGCAAGCAGCCGGACCAGCAACATAGAGGGAAGCCATAATTGTCATTTCAGTTGCATAATATAATGTTAAAAAAAGGCAATACCCGGATTGATCCAGATCAGAGGAAGGGGGATAAGCTGAAAAGAAACAATGAGGAGGGAAAACACAGGAGCAGGAAAAGAAAAAGCCGGGCGAACCCGGCTTTTATTTTTTATTCTTCAGAAGCGGCTACTTCTGTGGCCTCGACGTCGCGACCTACCAGCTCGATATAAGCCATAGGGGCGTTGTCGCCGGCCCGGAAACCACACTTCAGGATGCGGGTGTAACCACCCGGACGCTCCTGGTAGCGGGGTCCCAGTTCGTTGAACAGTTTGCCAACCACTTCGCTGTCGCGAGTACGGGCAAATGCCAGGCGACGGTTAGCAACGCTGTCGCTCTTGGCCAGTGTGATCAGAGGTTCAACCACACGACGCAGCTCTTTAGCCTTGGGCAGAGTCGTCTTGATAACTTCATGACGAACCAAGGAGCTGGCCATGTTACGGAACATCGCCTGACGATGGCTGCTGTTCCGGTTAAGTTGACGACCACTCTTACGATGGCGCATGACCTAATCCTTCCTAACTAAATCTGTAAAACCCGTGATCCGGTTTATTCATCAGCGATGCTGGCAGGCGGCCAGTTCTCCAGGCGCATGCCCAGAGACAAACCACGAGACGCCAACACGTCTTTAATCTCGGTAAGAGATTTTTTACCCAGGTTGGGAGTCTTCAGCAGCTCCACCTCGGTACGCTGTACCAGATCACCAATGTAATGGATCGCTTCTGCCTTCAGACAGTTCGCAGAGCGAACGGTCAGTTCCAGATCGTCGACAGGACGCAGCAGGATAGGATCGAACTCAGGCTTGTCTTCTTTCTCTTCCGGTTCGCTCACGTCACGCAGATCCACGAAGGCTTCCAGTTGCTCGGCCATGATGGTGGCCGCACGACGAATGGCTTCTTCCGGATCCAGGGTGCCGTTGGTTTCCATGTCGATGACCAGCTTATCCAGATCGGTACGCTGTTCAACACGGGCCGCCTCAACATTGTAGGCGATACGAACCACGGGGCTGTAGGCCGCGTCCAGCAGCAAGCGACCAATAGGGCGCTCGTCGTCTTCGGTATGGGCGCGGGCGGCGGCGGGAATATAGCCACGACCGCGCTGCACTTTCAGACGCATGCTGATTTCTGCCTCATCCCCTGTCAGATGACAGATGATGTGCTCTGGGTTAACGATCTCAACGTCATCACCATGGGTGATGTCGCCTGCAGTTACGGGACCTGCACCAGTTTTGGTCAGAGAAAGGGTGACTTCGTCCTTGCCTTCCAGCTTCACAGCAACCTCTTTGAGGTTCAGCAGGATTTCCAGGATATCTTCCTGGATACCTTCCTTGCTGCTGTACTCGTGCAATACACCGTCGAGTTCAACTTCGGTGATGGCACAGCCTGGCATGGAAGAAAGCAGAATACGACGCAGCGCATTACCCAATGTATGACCAAAGCCACGCTCCAGCGGCTCGAGAGTCACTTTGGCATGAGTCGGGCTGATCTGTTCGATATCAACCAGACGCGGCTTAAGAAAATCTGTTACAGAACCCTGCATTGTGTCCTCTCTTTGAAGCTAGCTTTACTTAGAGTAAAGCTCGACGATCAGCTGTTCGTTAATCTCGGCAGACAGGTCGCTACGCTCAGGCAGACGCTTGTAAACGCCTTGCATGTTGGTAGCGTCAACTTCTACCCAAGTCGGCTTTTCACGTTGACCGGAAACCTCAAGAGCGGCTTTGATCCGGGCTTGTTTCTTGGCCTTCTCACGAACGCTGACTACGTCCTCGGGAGAAACTTGGAAGGAAGGAATGTTCACAACCTTACCGTTCACCAGGATAGCCTTGTGGCTAACCAGCTGACGAGACTCGGCGCGGGTAGCACCAAAGCCCATGCGGTAAACAACGTTGTCCAGACGACCTTCCAGCAGCTGCAGCAGGTTCTCACCAGTGTTGCCTTTCAGGCGAGCAGCTTCTTTGTAGTAGTTGCGGAATTGCTTTTCCAGCACGCCGTAGATACGACGAACTTTCTGCTTTTCACGCAGCTGTACACCGTAGTCAGACAGACGCGGCTTGCGGGCGCCATGTTGACCGGGTGCGGTATCAATTTTACATTTTGAATCGATCGCGCGAACGCCTGACTTCAGGAAGAGGTCAGTGCCCTCGCGACGGCTCAGCTTGAGCTTGGGACCCAGATATCTTGCCATGTTCTTTCTCCAACTATCCTACAAGAAGGGTTATACGCGACGCTTCTTGGGAGGACGACAACCGTTGTGCGGGATGGGAGTCACATCGGTGATGTTGGTGATGCGGAAACCTGCCGCATTCAACGCACGGATGGATGACTCACGGCCCGGACCCGGACCTTTCACCATTACTTCCAGGTTCTTAACACCGTATTCCTTGGCAATCTCACCAGCACGCTCGGCAGCTACCTGAGCAGCGAACGGGGTGGACTTACGGGAACCACGGAAACCTGAACCGCCGGCGGTTGCCCAAGACAGAGCATTACCCTGACGATCGGTAATAGTTACTATGGTGTTGTTGAAAGATGCATGAACGTGGGCAATGCCATCGCTCACCTGCTTTTTGATGCGCTTACGTGCACTACGAGCCGGAGTTTTAGCCATGATCTACCTTCCCGTTATTTCTTGATCGGTTTACGAGGACCTTTACGCGTGCGGGCGTTGGTCTTGGTGCGCTGACCGCGAACGGGTAGGCTGCGACGATGACGCAGACCTCGGTAACAACCCAGGTCCATCAGACGCTTGATGTTCATGGAGACTTCGCGACGCAGGTCACCTTCTACGGTGAACTTCGCGACTTGCTCACGCAGAGATTCTACCTGAGCTTCATCCAATTCTTTAATTTTCACATCCTCAGCGATACCGGCTGCAGCACAAATGGCTTTAGAGCGGGTACGGCCGACGCCATAAATCGCAGTTAACGCAATAACTGCATGTTTATGGTCAGGAATGTTAATGCCAGCGATACGGGCCACTATGCACTCCTACAAAATAACAAATAATAAGCCATTACAAAGCCCGTCTAGGATACGTAATGACTACACATACACCCAACAAAGGTGGCTGGCTACTTTAGCCAGCTCGCCTTTAATTTTCAAGTTAAACCGTAACTTTTTTAGCCTTGGCGCTGTTTATGCTTAGGCTCGCTGCAGATCACCCGCACCACACCGTGGCGCTTGATGATTTTGCAGTTACGGCAAATTGCCTTAACGGAAGCACGGACTTTCATTGCTTAACTCCGTAAATAACCGAACCTTAACGGTTGTAACCCTTCAGGTTCGCTTTTCTCAGGACATCGCCATACTGATGGGACATCATGTGGGTTTGCACCTGAGCCATGAAATCCATGATGACGACCACAATAATCAACAGCGAGGTACCGCCAAAGTAGAACTGGACGTTCCAGGCTGTCATCAAAAACTGTGGAACCAAACAGACAAAGGTAATGTACAGGGCCCCGACCAGGGTCAGGCGAGTCATCACTTTGTCTATATAGCGCGCTGTCTGCTCACCCGGACGGATCCCCGGGATGAAAGCACCACTCTTCTTCAGGTTGTCTGCCGTCTCGCGCGGATTGAACACCAGCGCGGTATAGAAGAAACAGAAGAAGATGATAGCAGCGGCATACAACATTACGTACAGCGGCTGGCCAGGCTGCAGCGTGAGCGACAGCTCTTGCAGCATGTTGGCGAACCACCCCTGCCCCTGTCCGAACCAAGAGGCCACGGTACCAGGAAACAAAATAATGCTGGATGCAAAAATTGCCGGAATAACCCCCGCCATGTTCACTTTCAAGGGCAGGTGTGTACTCTGTGCCGCGAACACCTGGCGACCCTGTTGACGCTTGGCATAGTTCACCACAATGCGGCGCTGACCACGTTCAACAAAGACCACAAAATAGGTTACCGCAAACACAATCACGGCCAGCAGCAACAGCAACAGAATGTGCAATTCCCCCTGACGCGCCTGCTCTGCCGTGGCACCAATGGCCGATGGCAGACCGGCAACGATACCCACGAAGATAATCAACGAGATACCATTGCCAATGCCTCGTTCGGTAATCTGTTCACCCAACCACATCAGGAACATGGTGCCGGTGACCAGACTCACCACCGCCGTGAAATAGAAACCAAAACCCGGGTTAACCACGAGTCCCGGCATCATATTCGGCAGACCGGTGGCGATACCGATGGCCTGGATGGTGCCCAGAACCAGAGTACCATACCGGGTATACTGACTGATCTTGCGACGGCCAGATTCACCTTCCTTCTTGAGCTCGGCCAAGGTGGGGTGAACCACAGTCAGTAACTGGATGATAATGGACGCAGAAATGTACGGCATTATCCCCAGCGCCAGTATGGACGCTCGTTCCAGGGCGCCACCACTGAACATGTTGAACATTTCAATGATGGTGCCCTGTTGTTGCTGGAACAAGTCGGCAAGTACGGCGGCGTCAATCCCAGGAATAGGCACATAGGAGCCGGCGCGAAAGACAACGATCGCGATCAGAACGAAAAGCAGACGGCTTTTCAGTTCACTCAGCCCGCCCTGTGCGTTTTTAGCATCTAATCCTGGTTTCTTGGCCATAGTACTTATTATTCCTCGATTTTTCCGCCGGCGGCTTCGATGGCTGCACGTGCACCTTTGGTCACGCCCAGGCCAACAACAGTGACTTGACGGTCAATAGTGCCAGACAGAACCACTTTGGCAAACTGGATGTTCTTGGTGATCACGCCAGCTTGCTTCAGGGTGTTCAGATCCACCACTTCGCCTTCAACTTTCGCCAGTTCGCTCAGACGAACTTCTGCACTGACCAGGCCTTTGCGCGAAGTAAAACCAAACTTCGGCAGACGCTGTTTCAGCGGCATCTGACCGCCTTCGAAACCGTTACGAACCTTACCACCGGAACGGGACTTCTGGCCTTTGTGGCCGCGGCCACCGGTTTTACCCAGACCAGAGCCGATACCACGACCCACGCGCTTGGCGGAAGGCTTGGAGCCGGCGGCAGGAGACAGAGTATTCAAACGCATGCGATTACTCCTCAACCTTAACCATGTAGTAAACCTGGTTGATCATACCGCGAACGCAAGCTGTATCTTCCAGCTCAACGGTGTGACCAATGCGACGCAGACCCAGGCCACGCAGCGTTGCCTTATGCTTAGGCAGACGGCCGATGGAGCTACGAGTCTGAGTTACTTTTACAGTCTTGTTAGCCATGGCGCATTACCCCAGTATTTCGTCAACGCGCAGACCACGCTTGGCAGCGACTTGCTCGGGCGACTTCATATGAGTCAGAGCGTCGATGGTAGCGCGAACTACGTTGTTCGGGTTGGTGGAACCGTAAGTCTTGGCCAGTACGTTATGCACACCGGCTACTTCCAGTACGGCACGCATGGCGCCACCGGCGATGATACCGGTACCTTCGGAAGCAGGTTGCATGAACACGTTGGAACCGGAGTGACGACCCTTGACCGGATGGAACAAGGTGCCGTTGTTCAGACCAACGGTACGCATGTTACGACGAGCCTGTTCCATTGCCTTTTGAATGGCGGCAGGAACTTCACGGGCTTTGCCGTAACCAAAACCGATACGACCGTTACCGTCACCTACCACCGTCAATGCGGTGAAGGAGAAGATACGACCACCCTTTACAACTTTTGATACACGGTTAACTGCAATGAGCTTTTCTTGCAGTTCACCGGCTTGAGCTTCGATTTTTGCCATTTTCGACTCCACCCTTAGAACTGAAGACCAGCTTCACGAGCAGCAGCAGCCAAAGCGGCTACACGACCGTGATATTGGAAACCGGAACGGTCAAAAGCGACGTTGGTCACGCCCTTTTCCAGTGCGCGCTCGGCGACGGTTTTACCGACTAACGCGGCGGCATCGATGTTACCGGTATATTTCAACTGTTCGCGAACTGATTTTTCCACGGTAGACGCGGAAGCCAGAACGGCAGAACTGTTGTGTGCAATAACCTGTGCATAGATGTGGCGCGGAGTACGGTGAACCACCAGGCGAGTCGCACCCAGTTCCAGCATCTTTTTGCGTGCTTTAGTAGCACGGCGGATACGAGCTGCTTTTTTGTCCATAGTGTTACCTTACTTCTTCTTAGCCTCTTTGCTGCGGACCTGCTCGCCGAAATAGCGAACACCTTTGCCTTTGTAGGGCTCGGGTTTACGGTACGCACGAATATTGGCAGCAACCTGACCGATCAGCTGTTTGTCTGCAGACTTGAGAACGATCTCGGTCTGGGAAGGACATTCAGCGGTCACGCCTTCAGGCAGTGCATGCTCAACCGGGTGAGAGAAACCCAGAGACAGCGCAACGGCGTTGCCTTTGATCTGGGCGCGATAACCTACACCAACCAGCTGCAGCTTGCGTTCGAAGCCTTGGGTAACACCAACAACCATGTTGTTGACCAGGGCACGGGCAGTACCGGCCTGAGCATTGGCGCCGTCCACGTTGTCACGAGGAACGAACTTCAACAGGTTGTCTTCCTGGCTGATTTCAACAGCAGCATTGAGGGTACGATTCAGAGTACCTTTGCCGCCCTTGATGGTAATTTCCTGACCGTTCAACGTCACTTCTACGCCGGCAGGAATTTCGATAGGTGCCTTAGCAACGCGAGACATATCTACTCCTTAAGCAACGTAGCAGATGATCTCACCGCCCATACCGGCTTTACGCGCGGCACGGTCAGTCATCACACCTTTAGACGTGGAAACGATAGCCACACCCATACCTGCCATTACTTTCGGCAGTTCGTCGCGCTTCTTGTAGATGCGCAGACCGGGGCGGCTGACGCGCTGGATCATTTCAACCACGGGCTCGCCTTGGAAGTACTTGAGAGTCACTTCCAGTTCGGCCTTGGTTTCACCGGCGACATTAAAGTCAGTAATGTAACCTTCTTCTTTCAGTACCTGGGCAATAGCCACTTTGACTTTGGAAGAAGGCATGGTGACAGCAACTTTGTTGGCTGCCTGACCGTTGCGGATGCGGGTCAGCATATCCGCGATCGGATCTTGCATGCTCATTGTGTATTACTCCCGTGTTCGCTTACCAAGAAGCCTTCTTCAGGCCCGGAATTTCACCCTTCATCATCAGTTCGCGCACCTTGATGCGGCTCAGACCGAACTTCCGCAGGAAACCGTGCGGACGACCGGTGATGTTGCAGCGGTTACGCTGACGAGAGGGGCTTGCGTCACGGGGCAGTTGCTGCAGTTTCAGCACCGCTTCCCAACGCGCTTCGTCAGAAGTGTTCACGTCGGAAATGATGTCTTTCAGTGCATGACGCTTGGCTGCGTACTTGTCAGCCAGCTTTGCGCGCTTGACTTCGCGAGCTTTCATTGATTGTTTTGCCATAACCCTACACCTTACTTACGGAATGGGAAGTCAAAGGCAGCCAGCAGAGCACGACCTTCTTCGTCTGACTGGGCAGTAGTGGTGATGGTGATATCCAGACCACGCACACGATCTACCTTGTCATAATCGATTTCAGGGAAAATGATTTGCTCACGCACGCCCATGGAGTAGTTACCACGACCATCGAACGATTTCGGGTTCAGGCCACGGAAGTCACGGATCCGGGGGATAGAGATGCAAATCAAACGCTCCAGGAACTCCCACATACGCTCGCCGCGCAGAGTTACTTTACAACCAATGGGGTAGCCTTCACGGATTTTGAAGCCAGCAACGGATTTACGAGCTTTGGTGATCAACGGCTTTTGACCGGAAATGGCGGCCAGATCGGCAGCAGCATTGTCCAGGATCTTTTTATCAGCCAGGGCTTCACCCACACCCATGTTCAGGGTGATTTTCTCAATCCGAGGGACTTGCATGATAGTCTTGTACCCGAACTGGCTAGTCAGTTCTTTTACTACATTTTCGTTGTAGTAATCATGCAGTTTCGCCATCGTATAAACTCCAATTACTTCACAAGTTCGCCGGTGGATTTGAAGAAACGAACTTTTTTGCCGTCTTCAATCCGGAAACCTACGCGGTCAGCTTTGCCGGAGGCAGAGTTGAACAGCGCAACGTTAGAAACGTCAATAGGTGCTTCCAGGTCGATGATACCGCCAGCCTGACCCAGTTGGGGCACGGGCTTCTGGTGTTTCTTGACCAGGTTGATACCTGAGACGATAACCTTACCTTCACTGACCAGGACTTTGGTGACGGTGCCACGCTTGCCCTTGTCTTTGCCGGTAAGAATGATGACTTCGTCATCGCGACGGATTTTTGCTGCCATCGTTGACTCCTTACAGTACTTCAGGTGCCAGTGAAACAATCTTCATAAACTTCTCAGAGCGAAGTTCACGAGTCACCGGTCCAAAAATACGAGTACCGATCGGCTGGTGATTGTTGTTCAAAATCACGGCCGCATTACGGTCGAAACGGATGACAGAGCCGTCCGGACGACGAACGCCTTTACGAGTGCGTACGACCACCGCGTTCATTACATCACCTTTTTTAACCTTACCGCGCGGAATTGCTTCCTTGACGGTAACTTTGATGATGTCGCCGATGCCGGCGTAACGGCGGTGCGAACCACCCAGGACCTTAATACACATTACGCTGCGCGCACCGGAATTGTCGGCCACGTCCAGCATACTTTGCATTTGGATCATGTTAGTGCTCCGCTAAAGTGACTACTTTAAAACCCTTTTCGGGATATTGGCTGCCATTGAAGGCGCGGCATTATATCACCGTGGATCCAGAAAAGGTAGTGTAAAAAACAAACGGCCCATCGCTGGGCCGTTTGACCGGGTAAGTATACCAGAGATCGTCAGGCTTTAACCGGGCGCTCAATGATTTTTACCAGTGTCCAGGACTTGGTCTTGGACAGCGGGCGGCATTCGCGAATGGTCACGACGTCGCCAGCCTTGCACTCATTGTTCTCGTCATGAACGTGCAGCTTGGTAGTACGCTTGATGTACTTCCCGTAGATCGGGTGCTTCACGAAGCGGTTGATAGCAACAGTGATGGACTTGTCCATCTTGTCGCTGACTACCAGGCCCTGCAGAGTACGAATGGTTTGTTCGCTCATCTTAGGCACCTGCCTTTTCATTCAGAACAGTCTTAACACGCGCGATGTCGCGACGTACCGTTTTGAGGTTGTGAGTCTGAGCCAGCTGGCCAGTGCTTGCTTGCATGCGCAGGTTGAACTGCTCACGCAGCAGACCCAGCAGCTCCTGGTTCAGTTCTTCAACACTCTTTTCACGCAGATCTTGTGCTTTCATCACATCACCGTCCGAGTTACGAAAGTGGTCCTAACCGGCAGCTTGGCGGCTGCCAGTGCAAAGGCTTCGCGAGCCAGTGACTCAGGTACACCGTCCATCTCGTACAGGACACGACCCGGCTGGATCTGGGCAACCCAGTATTCCACGTTACCCTTACCTTTACCCATACGTACTTCCAGGGGCTTCTCGGTAATGGGCTTGTCCGGGAAAATACGGATCCAGATCTTGCCTTGACGTTTAACGTGACGAGTCATCGCACGACGTGCTGCTTCGATCTGACGAGCAGTGATACGTCCACGGGTGGTCGCCTTCAGACCAAAGGAACCGAAAGAAATCAGGTTACCTGAGGTTGCCACGCCGCGGTTACGGCCTTTGTGGACTTTACGGAATTTCGTACGTTTTGGTTGCAACATGTCCGAGTCTCCTTACTTACCGCGGCCTTTGCGCTTGGGCTTGGCCGGGGCTTGTGGCTCCTGGGCAACGGCCTGCAGGCCACCCAGTACCTCACCCTTGAAGATCCAAACCTTTACGCCAATGATGCCGTAAGTGGTAGATGCTTCAGAAGTTGCGTAGTCGATGTCGGCACGCAGGGTGTGCAGGGGCACACGACCTTCACGGTACCATTCGGTACGCGCGATTTCAGCGCCGCCCAGGCGACCGCTCACTTCCACCTTGATGCCTTTGGCGCCGATGCGCATGGCGTTCTGTACCGCGCGCTTCATGGCACGACGGAACATAACGCGGCGCTCCAGCTGGGAGGCGATAGAATCGGCTACCAGCTGACCGTCCAGCTCAGGCTTACGCACTTCGGAAATGTTGATCTGAGCAGGCACGCCAGCCAGGATGGCGACATGCTTGCGCAGTTTTTCCACGTCTTCGCCTTTCTTGCCGATCACGACGCCGGGACGAGCAGTGTGGATAGTCACACGGATGCTCTTCGCCGGACGTTCGATCACGATCCGAGAAACGGAGGCGTTTTTCAGTTCCTTGTTCAGGTACTGACGTACTTGAAAATCGCTGTGCAGGTTGTCAGCGAAGTCCTTGGTATTCGCAAACCAGGTCGAGTTAAAAGGCTTGGTGATCCCTAAGCGAATACCATTCGGGTGTACTTTCTGGCCCATTGCTTATCTCCTAGCCTCTTAGCGGTCGGACACAACCACAGTAATGTGGCTGGTACGCTTCATGATACGGTCCGCGCGGCCCTTGGCACGAGGACGAATACGCTTCATGGTAGGACCCTCGTCAACGAAGATCTTGGCCACTTTCAGCTCATCGATATCCGCACCTTCATTGTGCTCGGCGTTAGCAATGGCAGACTCCAGAACTTTCTTCACCAGAACGGCGGCCTTTTTCGGGCTGAAAGCCAGGACATTCAGTGCCTTGTCTACGGGCATACCGCGAACTTGATCGGCTACCAGGCGCGCCTTCTGGGCAGAAGTACGAGCAAAGCGGTGTTTAGCTATAGCTTCCATCTGTTACCCCTTAACGCTTCTTGGCCTTCTTATCAGCGGCATGGCCGCGATAAGTACGAGTCGGTGCAAATTCACCCAGCTTGTGACCGATCATTTCATCGGAAACGTAGACAGGTACGTGCTGACGACCATTATGGACAGCGATGGTCAAACCGATCATGTTCGGAATGATCATTGAACGACGGGACCAAGTCTTAATTGGCTTTTTATCCCCGCTTTCCACCGCTTTCTCTACCTTCTTCAGCAAGTGCAGGTCGATAAACGGACCTTTCTTGAGAGAACGTGGCATGGTGATACCTCTAAAAAACTATTACTTGTTACGGTGACGTACCACGAACTTGTCGGTACGCTTGTTTTTACGGGTTTTGGCGCCCTTGGTCGGTTTACCCCAAGGAGTAACCGGGTGACGGCCACCAGAGGTACGACCTTCACCACCACCGTGCGGGTGGTCTACCGGGTTCATCGCCACACCACGTACGGTCGGGCGAACACCACGCCAGCGCTGGGCACCGGCTTTACCCAATTGACGCAGCATATGCTCGGCGTTGCCCACTTCACCCAGGGTAGCACGGCACTCGGCCAGTACTTTACGTACTTCGCCGGAGCGCAGACGCAGGGTGACGTAGCTACCTTCACGCGCCAGGATCTGGGCGTAGGTACCGGCAGAGCGAGCGATTTGCGCGCCTTTGCCAGGCTTCATCTCGATGGCATGCACGGTGCTACCCACGGGGATGTTGCGCATCGGCAGGCAGTTACCGGCCTTGATCGGGGCAGCATCACCGGACAGCAGCTGATCGCCGGCCTGAACACCTTTCGGAGCCAGGATATAGCGACGCTCGCCGTCTGCGTACAGCACCAGGGCGATGTTAGCAGAGCGGTTCGGATCATATTCCAGACGCTCTACCTTGGCCGGGATACCGTCTTTGTTGCGTTTGAAGTCAACAATACGGTAGTGCTGCTTGTGACCACCACCGATATGACGGGTAGTGATACGGCCAGCGTTGTTACGACCGCCGGACTTGGACTTTTTGTCCAGCAGGGCGGCAAACGGCTTGCCTTTGTACAGTTCCGGGTTGGTTACCTTGACTACATGACGGCGACCCGGAGAAGTAGGCTTACATTTTACGACTGCCATTAGATATTACTCCTCTCTTACTCGGCACCGCCGATGAAGTCGATGTCCTGACCTTCTTTCAGGGTCACGTAGGCTTTTTTCCAGTCGGAACGTTGGCCCATGCGGTTACCGGTGCGCTTGGTTTTACCCTTGACCAGCAACGTGCGAACATCTTTAACTTCAACTTCGAACAGCTTCTCGACCGCGGCTTTAACTTCAGCCTTGGTAGCGTCCTTGGCAACCTTGAACACGATAGTGTTGGTCTTTTCAGCCACCATGGTGCTTTTTTCAGAGATATGCGGCGCCTTCAGAACTTTCAGAATACGCTCTTCACGGATCATGCCAGCATCTCCTCGATTTGCTTAACTGCGTCGGCAGTTACCAATACCTTGTCGAACGCGATCAGAGAAACGGGGTCGATACCGGCCACGTCACGCACGTCAACCTTGTACAGGTTGCGGGCGGCCAGGAACAGGTTCTCGTCCACTTCGGCAGTTACGATCAGAACGTCGCTCAGATCCCACTGCTTCAGTTTGGCAACCAGCTCTTTGGTTTTCGGCGCTTCAACACCGAACTTCTCAACCACGATCAGACGCTCTTGACGTACCAGCTCGGAGAGGATGCTCTTGATGGCACCACGGTACATCTTCTTGTTGACCTTCTGGCTGTGATCCTGCGGCTTGGCCGCGAAAGTCACACCACCGGAACGCCAAATCGGAGAGCGGATGGTACCGGCACGGGCCCGGCCAGTGCCTTTTTGACGCCACGGTTTTTTACCGCCGCCAGACACTTCGGAACGGGTCTTCTGAGCACGAGTACCTTGACGAGCGCCTGCTGCATAGGCCACAACAACCTGGTGCACCAGCGCTTCGTTGAACTCACGCCCGAAGGTAGTTTCGGAAACTTCAAGAGCGCCTTGCGCGTCTTTCATTACCAATTCCATTACTATCTCCTCAGACGTTACGCTTTAACGGCAGGTTTAACGATGACGTTGCCGTTAGTCGCACCCGGGACTGCACCTTTGATGAGCAGCAGGTTGCGATCAACATCAACGCGGACCACTTCCAGGTTTTGCGTGGTTACACGCTCAGCACCCATGTGACCGGCCATTTTCTTGCCTTTGAACACGCGGCCCGGAGTCTGGTTCTGACCGATAGAACCCGGAGCGCGGTGAGACAAGGAGTTACCATGGGTCATGTCCTGAGTGCGGAAGTTCCAGCGCTTAACGGCGCCAGCGAAACCCTTACCTTTGGAAGTACCGGTAACGTCTACTTTCTTGACATCAGCGAAGATGTCGACTTTCAGCTCGGCACCGACTTCGATGCTCTCGCCTTCGCCTGAACCCAGGCGGAATTCCCACAGACCGCGGCCCGCTTCAACACCGGCTTTAGCGAACAGACCCGCTTCCGGCTTGGTGATGCGGTTAGCTTTCTTGGTGCCAGTGGTCACCTGAATGGCAGCATAGCCATCCTTTTCCAGTGTTTTCACCTGGGTAACACGGTTGGCATCTACTTCGATAACGGTGACCGGGATGGACACGCCGTCTTCGGTGAAGACACGGGTCATACCCAGCTTACGACCTACTAGACCGATTGCCATTGATAAAACCTCTTTCCGTTATTAGCCCAGGCTGATCTGGACATCTACGCCAGCAGCCAGATCCAGTCGCATCAGAGCATCGACTGTTTTGTCAGTCGGCTCAACGATGTCAACCAGACGCTTGTGAGTGCGAATTTCATACTGATCACGTGCATCTTTGTTCACGTGTGGAGAAATCAGTACGGTATAACGCTCTTTGCGCGTCGGCAGCGGGATAGGACCACGAACCTGGGCGCCAGTGCGCTTGGCAGTTTCTACGATCTCCGCAGTAGACTGGTCGATCAGACGATGATCGAACGCCTTCAGGCGGATACGAATTCTTTGGTTCTGCATTACCAGAGCTCCAATTGGGTAAAGAACATAAAATCAACACCGCCAGCCCTTTCAAATAAAAGAGGGGGTGTGATTTAACAACGGTGCCCACCATATCGGGGGCCTGTAAAGAGCCAGGAGCTACCTGACGTGAGCCTCTCGGCTCGCCTGATAATAAACCAAGCGAGCGGCATTATACTTATATGGCCGGCAGTTGCAAGCCGGCCGGGTTATTTTTAAGCAACTTTCGTCTTGCCGATCAGGCCGGACTTGCCCTTCAACATGATCTCCAGCGCCACCTCGTCACAGGCGTGCTGACGCGGGCAGAGATCACAGTCCTTCATCACCTTCTCGGGCAGCAGGGTCTTGCTGGTGGTGCTGAAACCGAGCTTCATAAAGAACTCCGGCACCCGGGTCAGCACTATGACCCGGTCGATGGCCATGTCTTCGGCTTTCTTGAGGATTTTCTCCACCAAGGCCCTGCCCTGGCCCTGCCCCTGGAAGCCGGGCTCAACGCCCAGGGAGCGGATTTCCGCCAGACCGGTGTCATACACATAGAGAGAGGCACAACCGCTGATCTGGCCCTGGGTTTCGGCCACGGCAAACTCGCCCACCGCCTGGATCAGTTCCTTGCGGGTACGGGGCAGGTTTTCGCCGATATTGGCCCAGTAGTTGACCATACGCTCGATGGCGTCCAGATCGGTCAGCCGCGCGCTGCGCACATGAATACCGGAGGTATCGCGCTGCGTGAGCCGGCGCTCGGCGCTGGTAAGGGCAAACTCCACCTGCTCCGGGGCCACGCCCCCCAGGGCGCAACGGCTGGCCAGGCTGGACTCCAGCGACAGCTTGCCGTAGACATCATCCTCGATCAGCGGGCTGAACTGCTTGAAGTCGGCCATCGGCAACTCTTCCATCGGCAATTTCTTGCTGATGGCGTGTACCACTATGGCCCCCACGATATGGTGCGCCTCGCGGAACGGGATACCCTTGGACACCAGATAATCGGCCATCTCGGTGGCGTTGGAATAGCCGCCCTGAGCCGCCTCCCGGGTTTTTTCCTCGTTGACCCTGATGCCGTGCAGCACCATCTCGGCCATTTCCAGGCAGTCGTACCAGGAATCCAGGGCGTCGAACAGCCCTTCCTTGTCCTCCTGCATGTCCTTGTTGTAGGCCAGGGGCAGCGCCTTCAGGGTCATCATCATACCCGCGTAGGCGCCGAATACCCGGCCGCATTTGCCGCGAATAAGCTCCAGTGCATCCGGGTTCTTCTTCTGCGGCATCAGCGAGGAACCGGAGGTCACCCGGTCGGACAGCTCCAGGAAGCCGGACTCGCCGGAGTTGTAGAAGATCAGATCCTCGGCGAAGCGCGACAGGTGCATCATGGAATTGGTGGCGCAGTTCATCAGCTCGAGCACATGATCCCGGTCGGATACCGAGTCCAGGCTGTTGCGGGTGGGCGAAGAGAAGCCGAGGGAATGGGCCAGCTCGTGCCGGTCGATGGGGAAGCCGGTGCCGGCCAGGGCGCCGCTGCCCAGCGGGCAGGTATCCATGCGCTTGTAGGCGTCCTGCAGCCGGGTGAAGTCCCGTTCCAGCATTTCCACATAGGCCAGGCACCAGTGGGCGAAGGTCACCGGCTGGGCCCGTTGCAGATGGGTGTAGCCGGGCAAGACGGTGGCCTGCTGCTGGCGCGCCACGGTAACCAGCTGTTTCTGCATGGCGTCCAGCTTGGCCAGCAGCGGCGGCACCTGCTGCTTGCACCACAGCTTGAGATCGGTCGCTACCTGGTCGTTGCGGCTGCGGCCGGTATGCAGCTTTTTGCCCAGGTCGCCGACCGCGGTGATCAGGTGGCCTTCTACCCAGGAGTGAATGTCTTCCGCGTCGGAGTGCAGGATCTGGTTGGGATCTTCCATCACCTTGAGCTTGAGATCGTTGAGCGCCAGCTCAATCTTCTGCTGCTCTTCGGCGGTCAGCACCCCGGCCTTGGCCAAGGCGCGGGACCAGGCAATGGAGCCGACGATATCCTGCTCCGCCAGACGATAATCGAAACGCAAAGAATCATTGAACTGCTTGAACTTGGCATCTGCCGCCTGGCTGAAACGCCCACCCCAAAGTGCCATAACCTTTTTACTCCTTGACGACATTACTGAATTCGGTCCTGTGACGGTTGCACAGGTGATAGACCGGCGGGCCGAATCGGTTCGGCCCGGGCTGCATATGCAGAGTGCGGCCATTATATAAACACAGGGGGCGTTATGCCCCCTTTATATTCGCCTGATATATTCCGCCGGATGCTGACGTCTACTTGGTCCGACAAAGGGTCGGCGGTGCCGATCCCTTTGCCCTTCTCCCAACAGACGCTGCGGTCTGCCTGGACCACCGGCAAAAACTATCAGCAAAGATGCATTCAGGGGGCCCAAGGCCCCCTTCTTATGCTTGCTTTCTATCCGGCAAAAATTTATTTCTGTTGGCTTTTCAGCGCCTTGATCCGGCTGGCCAGGGAGTACAGGCGAATAAAGCCCTCGGCATGGCTCTGATCGTACACTTCGTCTTCACCGAAGGTGGCGAATTCCTCGGAGTACAGGCTGTTCGGAGACTGCTTCTGGATGGCGGTCACCTGGCCCTTGTACATCTTCAGCACCACTTCACCGGTCACGTCCTCGGCGATGGCTTCGGCGGAGGCCAGCAGCGCCTTGCACAGCGGGGTGAACCAGCGGCCGTCGTACACCAGGTGGGAGAACTCGGCACCCACCCGCTCGCGCCAGGCGCGGGTCGGCTTGTCCAGCACCAGCTCTTCGACGGCGCGCAGGGCGGCCATCATCACGGTGCCGCCGGGAGTTTCATAGCAACCGCGGGACTTCATGCCCACCAGGCGGTTCTCGACGATGTCGACCCGGCCCACGCCGTGCTTGGCGGCACGCTCGTTCAGGGTCACCAGTACCTGGTAGGGACTCATAGCCTGGCCGTCGACGGCCACGATACGGCCTTGTTCCACGGTCAGGGACAGGGTCTCGGCCTTGTCCGGGGCCTGCTCGGGGGACACGGTCCAGGTCCAGGCCTGCTCGGAGGGTTCGTTCCAGGTGCTTTCCAGCTCGCCACCCTCGGTGGAGATATGCCAGGCGTTGGCGTCGCGGGAATAGATTTTGGTGGCGCTGGCGGTGGTGGGGATCTTGCGCTCGGCCAGGTAGTCGAGCAGATCTTCACGGCTGCGCATGTCCCAGATCCGCCAGGGCGCGATCACCGCCAGTTGGGGAGCCAGGGCGGCCACCGCGCCTTCGAAACGCACCTGGTCGTTGCCCTTGCCGGTGCAGCCGTGGGAGATGGCGTCGGCGCCCTCGGCCAGCGCCACTTCTACCATCGCCTTGGCGATCACCGGACGGGCCATGGAAGTACCCAGCAGGTAGGTGCCTTCGTAGATGGCGCCGGTGGTCAGAGTCGGGTAGACGTAGTCGTTGACGAATTCGTCTTTCAGATCCGCCACTATGCATTTGGAGGCACCGGAGGCGATCGCCTTCTGCTCGACACCTTCCAGATCTTCGGCCCCCTGGCCCACATCGGCCACGAAAGCCACCACCTCACAGCCTTCGTAGTTCTCTTTCAGCCACGGAATGATGGCAGAAGTGTCCAGACCGCCGGAATAGGCCAGTACGATTTTTTTGAATTGGCTCATCAATGAATATCCCTGTTAATCAGTGTCAGCAGCACGGCATTCTGGACGTGCATGCGATTTTCAGCTTGGTCGAGGATCAGGGAGGCGGGGCCATCCATTACCTCGGAAGTTATTTCCCACTCCCTGTGGGCGGGCTGACAATGCAGCACCTGTTTGGCTCCGGTTTTGTCGAGCAGGGCCTGGTTGACCTGGTACGGCATAAACACCGCTTTCACCTGCTCCAGGGGCGTATTATCGCCCATGGAAACCCAGGTGTCCGTATAGATCACATCGACCCCTTCGATATCATCGAGGCTGTCGGTCACCCTGATTTTGGCGCCGCTGACCGCGGCCAGGGCCTCGGCTTCCTTCAGGATCTGGGCATCCACATTGTGGCCACGGGGGCACACGGCGGTGACGGTAGTGCCCAGGATGGCACCGGTCAGCAACAGGGAGTTGGTGACGTTGTTGCCATCGCCCACGTAAGCCAGGTGCACCTTGCTCAGATCATCGTGATGCTCGGCGATGGTCATGTAGTCGGCCAGCGCCTGGCAGGGATGATACAGGTTGCACAGGGAGTTGATCACCGGCACGGTAGCATATTTTGTCATTTCCACCAGAGTCTGATGGTCGAATACCCGCGCCACGATGGCATCGCACCAGCGCGACAGGTTGGCGGCGAAGTCCTGTACCGTTTCCCGCTTGCCCATGGCGCCGTTCTGGCTGTCCAGGTAGACCGCATGCCCACCCAGCTTGCTGATGCCAATATCGAAGGTAACCCGGGTGCGTAACGAGGGTTTCTCGAACAGGGTGACCACACTCTTGCCCTTGAGGGCTTCCGCATACTTGGCCGGCTGTGCCTTCACATCCATGGCCAGGGCAAGGATCTGTTCGATCTGCTCCTTGCTGTAATCCTTCATACTCAGTAAATGCTGCATAAGGCCTCCTTAGTGGGAAATCCGGGTGCCGTACTCGGATTCGCCCGCCAACAGCGACAGCAATTGTTCGGGGTAGCGCCAGCTGCCCACGGCCACCGGCTTGCCCAGGGTCTTGGTGGCCTTGAGCGCCGCCTTCACCTTGACCGCCATGCCGTCCTTGATGATGTCTTTTTCCATCAGCTCATTGGCATCGCCCTCGGTCAGGTGGGCGATACGCTGGCCCTTGCCGTCGAGGATACCGCTCACGTCCGACAGCATCACCAGGTCCGCATCCAGGATCTCGGCGATGGCGGTGGCGGCCTGATCCGCGTTCACGTTCATCAGCATGCCGTCGAAGGTAATACCGATGGAGCTGACGATGGGCAGAAAGCCCCCGGCCAGCAGGCTGTTCACCAAGGTGGCGTCGCCGCCCTCGATCTGGCCCACGGCGCCCAGCTCGGGATCCAGCTGGCTGACCCGGCACAGGCCGCCGTCACCCAGGCACAGGCCGACGGAAGGGATGTTGTGAGCGATGGCCTGGGCCAGCAGCAGCTTGTTGGCGGTACCGGCCAGGGCCCCGGCGATCACCGGGATCTGCTCGAAGGGGGTCACCCGCAGGCCGTTCTTCTTGGTGGAAGTCAGGCCCATGGCCTTGAGCTGGTTGTCCACCAGCACACCGCCGCCGTGCACCAACACCAGGGGACGGCTCACCTCGTCCAGAAAGGTTTTCAGGGTGGTGAACAGGGCCGCCAGGGCCTTGTCGCTTTCCAGCAGGGTGCCCCCCAGCTTGATCACCAGCGGTTGTTGCTTTGCCATCTCTCGTTACTCCTTGATCAGACCCGCCACCGGCGAGAATCCCTGATGAATATTGATACACTGGATGGCCTGACTGGCCGCTCCTTTCAGTAAATTGTCGATGGCCGACACCACAATCAGCTGATTGCCGTCCCGCCCCCAGTGCAGATCGCAGAAGGGGGTACCGGCCACGTCGTTGATCTGGGGCCACTGGCCGGCCAGGCGTACTATGTTCTGGCCCTGGTAGGCGGCCTGGTAGGCGGCGGCGATCTGCTCGTCGCTCACCCCCTCCTTCAACTGTACATAGACGGTGGCCAGGATGCCGCGGATAAAGTTGCCCAGGTGCGGCTGGAACACCACCTGCTTGCCCAGATGATGGCTGATCTCCGGCTGGTGGCGGTGGTTGAACACCCCGTACGGCTTGAGGCTGACCTCACAGAAACTGTTGGCCATGCTCGCCTTGCGACCGGCACCACTGACGCCGGACACGGCACTGATGATGGGCCGGGCGCCCTCGGCGATAAGCCCCGCCTGTTGCAGCGGCTTGAGCGCGCTGAGCGAGGCGGTGGGATAACAACCGGGCACCGCTATCAGTTGGGCCGCCTTGATCGCCTCCTGGTTCCACTCCGCCAGGCCGTAAGCGGCCTTGGCCAGCCAGTCGCCGTACTGGTGGTGAAAACCGTAGAACTGGTCGTAGAAGCCTTCGCCGGGCACCCGGAAGGCACCGGACAGGTCGAATACCGGCAGGCCCTTGGCCAGGAAGCCGGGGGCCAGATCGTGGCTGACCTCATGGGCGGTGGCCAGCAGCACCAGATCCGCCTCGGTGTGGATACGACTGATGGCCTCCTCATCCAGGGGCAGCAGCGGCAGGTCGATGACACCGCGCCAACGCGGATGCAGGCTGGTGAAGGGCTTGTGGGCATCCTGGCTGCCGCCGGAGACATAGAGTCCGGCCAGGGTCAGGTGGGGGTGGCCATGGATCAGACCGGCCAGCTCGGCTCCGGTATAACCGCTGGCTCCAATGATTGCAGCTTTTAACATGGTCGCGTCCGTAAATATCGATTCAGCGTGGTATTGATGTGCAGGCCTCAGCCTAGCGTGTTTTCGGGCCTTATGTCACCCTAGAGAAAAAACTCAGGCGAGCTGTCGTCGTCGCTGTTGTAAGGAGGGGAAATACATGGCCATCTGTTACGCTAGTTACCCGGAAAATGACAAGTTCGCAGCCTAGCAATAAAAACATATTTATGCAATTGTGTTGAATTTAAATTAGATAAATTCCCGACGGAGATCCCATGAAATCGCTCAATTTGCTGGACATGTACCGCAGCATCATCGCCCTGCCCTCCATCAGCAGCACGGATCCCAGCTGGGATCAGAGCAACGAGCAGGTTATTCGTCTGCTGGCGGACTGGTTCAGCCAGCTCGGCTTCGAGGTGGAAGTAACCGAACTGCCCGACCTGCCCGGCAAGTTCAACCTGCTGGCCACCAGAGGCGAAGGAGACGGCGGACTGCTGTTGGCCGGCCACACCGATACGGTGCCCTTCGACCCGGGCCGCTGGAACAAGGACCCCTTCAAGGTCACCGAAGAAGGCAACCGTCTCTATGGCCTGGGCACCATCGACATGAAGGGCTTCTTTGCCTTTATAGTTGAGGCGCTCAAGGATCTGGACCTGAGCAAGCTCGACAAGCCCATCCGCATCCTCGCCACCGCCGATGAGGAAACCACCATGGCCGGCGCCCGGGCCATCGCCAGCGCCATGGCCATCAAGCCCGACTACGCGGTGATCGGCGAGCCCACCGGCCTGGTGCCGGTGATGATGCACAAGGGCCATATGTCGGAAGCCATCCGCATCACCGGCAAGAGCGGTCACAGCTCGGATCCGGCCAATGGCCTCAACGCCCTGGAAATCATGCACCAGGTGATGGGCCGGCTGCTCGACCTGCAGCGCCAGCTCAGGGAAAACTACGCCAATACCCACTTCAAAGTGCCCCAGCCCACCCTCAACCTGGGCCATATCCATGGTGGTGACAGCCCCAACCGCATCTGCGCCTGCTGCGAGCTGCACTTCGACATGAGACCCATCCCCGGGGTCGGCCCCGACGAGCTGATGGGGCTGCTGCACCATGCGCTTGAGCCGCTCAAGCAGCAGTACCCGGGCGCGGTGGAGGTCAACCATCTGCACGAGCCTATTCCCGCCTACGGCACCGATCCGGAGGCCGAGCTGGTGAAGGCGGCGGCCGAGATCACCGGCCACCCGGCGGAGGCAGTGAACTACTGCACCGAAGCCCCCTTTATCCAGCAATTGGGCTGCCAGACCATAGTGCTGGGCCCCGGCCATATCGCCCAGGCCCACCAGCCCGACGAATACCTGGATCTGTCCTTCGTCACCCCCACCGTCCAGGTGCTGCAACATCTGGTCAGCCGCTTCTGTTTAAGCAAATAAATGACAGAATTTCCGGTCAACCTGTGGCGGGATTGACCGGAATCGGGAAAGGGAGCTATAAACAGCCGCCGGGCGAGAACGATGCCATCGCCCCTCAGCCGGAGGGCACCAACAATGTTGCTAGGTTATGGCGCCGCCGCCGCAGGCGCCCTGCTCATTTTGCTCGCCATGCTGATCGGCGGCGTGCTGCTCGCCTGGCAGGGCTGGCGGTTCTGGATGGCATACCGTGGTACGCCGCGACCGCCACTGTCCAGGACGGCCTGCCTGCTGGTCTCAGTGATTGCCATTTATCCGGTGCTCAGCGCCTTGATGATGATAATGATCAAAATAGAGGATCTAAGGGCTCAGCGGGCGGAATATCGTTGGAACCAGCGCACCTTTTTTACCCTGCGGGAAGCGACGCCCTTTGGTGACATCACGCTGCCGGCCGGCAGCCGGGTAAACCGCACCGAGCCGCGAACGCCTGGCGTTGAAAACAGCCCGATCACACTCGACGGCCTCACCCGCGTACGCCTCCCCCAACCGCAAATAATAGCCGGCATGGCGGTCAGCGCGTTTGAAGTGTTGCCGGCGGTGATGGAGCTGGCCGCCCCGCATCAGTTCATCCTGAATTCCGGCGCGCAACGGGGGCAAACCGTGCATTGCGAAGCCGGTTGGCTGGCGACCTTCACCGTGCCGGAAGATCTCGCCATCGCGCTACACGGCGACCTTCAGGCCGGACAGCCGGCTGCGCATTTCCGGCCCAGCCGCTGGCGCTTTCGGTCATGCTTCCCCGACAGCCCCATCACCATTCTGGCGCTGCGTGATGGCCAGGTTGTCGCCCTGAACGAATAACCCTATCACACGGCAGCATTTGGTAAACGCAGCGTCACGCGGTTCTGTTCCGTGGGCAGCAGCAACGGATCTTCCTGCCAGTCCACCAGGAGCGCCAGCACCGGCGGCGCGGGCCTGCGCGGTGCGCGGCCATCCGGGCCATACGAGTAGGCATCCAGCGTGATCCGGAAAATGCCGCCGTCCTGTGGCTCCACCTGCTCAATAAAAAATGTGGTATCCGAGCCACGGCCACCCTCGGGTTTATGGCTGTAGGAAAGCAGGCGGAACCAGGTGCCGGCGAACCACAGATGGTACAGGCCGTCCACGATACGCCCGTTGTCGAACTGTGCGCCGGCCAGGCTAAAGCTGTCGCCGCTCGGCGATTCGGCCACCCTGTCCAGATCGCAGACGTATCTATCGGTCGATGCGCCGTCCAGCATCACCTTGTAAGGCGGATGGGCCAGCAGCGCCATAGGATCATCCGCATGGCGCAAATCCCCCGGCAGGCAGGAGCACGCCTCCAGCAGACGGCCGCTGGGCAGAACCCGCTTCAACCGCTCCGCAGGCTCGGTCAGATCCAACGGCACCAGCAGCCCATGCACGGGGTGCAAAGGCGTGACGGCGGTCGCATGGCGGCAGGCGTGGCGCAACCGCGCCAGGGCGTCGGCGGCGCCGGCGGCCAGCGCGGCTTCATCGATACGGGCGTCCGCACCCAGCGTATAGAGGGTCCGCTTGGCCGGTTCGTAGACGTTGAAAAAGGTCCCTTCCCGGCTGCGCGCCGGGATCAGCCGCAGCTCGCCGCCCGCCACGTCCTGCGGCCAGGCGCTGGCACTCCCGACCACGGCGCCGTCGCGCAGCAGCAGGGTCCAAAAGGTGGGGCCGCCCATGCCGACTTCGCCGACGCCACCGATCTGCCGATCGACGTCGGCGGGGTACATCATGTCCACAATACGCGACTGCCAGTGGGTTTTTCGCCACACGCCTGGTACGGGCGCGGGCGCGTCGTCCCCGCCTTGTTCGGCGTACGTTATCCAGCGCAACAGGGCGAACAGCGCGATGCACAACACGCCGAACAACGACATACCCTGCCAAATCAGGATCCAGCCGAAAGCCAGAAAGAACCAGGCGGCCATGGCGTCAGTCTCCAACCGAGGGCTACAGGGGAAAGGGAGGATGGTACGCAACGGACTTCGCTCCCTGGAATGGCAGCACATCACAACAGGATCACGTGAATTTTCCGGCCCGCTACCGCATGATACGCCGTGTTTTAGCACCACACTCTTGAAATGTAAACGCGCCGCCAGCACATCAGCGTTATTGCTTGTATGAAACAACCGTTGGAAAAGCCAATGACTCGTCATTGCAGGCTGCTGACAAACCGTCTTACTTAGCTAAACAGACAACACTTATGCCAAAACAGGCAGGCAAAGGGAGCGGCTCCCCCGCCGAGCACACAACAACCCGGCGGAAGCGGCCTACTGCACCGACGCGCCCTTTATCCAGCAACTGGGCTGCCAGGTCACAGTGCCGGGCCCGCTCATATCGTCCTGGCCTACCGTCCAGATGCTGCAACACCAGGCCCAAGACTACTGTCCAAGTAAATAAATTACAGAATTTCCGGTCAACCCTGAAGCGGGATTGACCGGAACCGGGAAAAGTGGCTAGATAAGTGGCAGAAGCGTCATTATTTTGTAATAAATTAACAAAAGAGGCAGATATGGATAATCATGCAGCACTCAGGGCCAACGTTGGTCTGCTGGGGCAGTTGTTGGGCGATACCATCAAGGCCCACCACGGCCAGGCCTTTCTCGACAAGATCGAGACCATCCGCCAGTTGGCCAAGTCGGCCCGGCAAGGCAACCAGGACGATCAGCAGCAGTTACTGAGCACCCTGAAGAACCTGAGTGATGATGAGCTGCTGCCGGTGGCCCGCGCCTTCAGCCAGTTTCTGAACCTGGCCAACGTGGCCGAGCAGTTCCACACCATCTCCCGGGAATACCAGCACAGCGCCGGCCCCAGCCCGCTGCACCAGGTATTCGAGCGGCTCAAGGGCGCCGACATCGACGACAACCGCATCAAGGAGGCGGTGGCTGCCCTGGATATCGAGCTGGTACTTACCGCCCACCCCACGGAAGTGACCCGCCGCACCTTTATCCACAAGCACGTGCAGCTCAACGACTGCCTGGCCGCCCTGGAGCTGGATCTGCCCGAGCCGGAAAAAGCGGAGATCCTGACCCGGGTCGAACAACTGATCGCCCAGGCCTGGCACAGCAACGAGATCCGCTCCCTGCGCCCCACCCCGGTGGACGAGGCCAAATGGGGCTTCGCCGTCATCGAGAACAGCCTCTGGCCCGCCCTGCCCCAGTTTATCCGCCAGCTCGACCAGCAGTTGCACGATCATCTGGGCGTGCGTCTGCCCCTGGACGCGGCGCCGGTGCGTTTCGCCTCCTGGATGGGCGGCGATCGGGACGGCAACCCCTTCGTCACCGCCAAGGTCACCCGGGAAGTGCTGCTGCTCGGCCGCTGGATGGCCAGTTCCCTGTTCCTCAACGACATCCAGGAACTGGTATCCGAGCTGTCCATGTCCCAGGCCAATCGCGAGCTCTACATCCTGAGCGGCGAGAGCGACGAGCCCTACCGGGCGGTGCTGCGCCGGCTGCGTGAAGACCTGCGCGAGACCCTGATGCACCTCAACGCCAAGGTGCAGGGCCAGAAGACCGACGCCCGGGACCTGATCACCACCACCGAACAGCTGCGTGAACCCCTGACGCTGTGCTACCGCTCCCTGCACGAATGCGGCCTCGGCATGATTGCCGACGGCCTGCTGCTGGACGTGATCCGCAAGGTCGCCTGTTTCGGCATCCATTTGCTCAAGCTCGACGTCCGTCAGGACGGCGACCGCCACACCCAGGCCCTGGCCGAGATCACCCGCTACCTGGGCCTCGGCGACTACGCCAACTGGAGCGAGTCCGACAAGCAGTCCTTCCTGCTCAACGAACTCAATTCCCGCCGCCCGCTGCTGCCGCGCCAGTGGCAGCCCTCGGACGACACCAAAGAGGTGCTGGACACCTGCAGGGTCATCGCCGAGCACCCTCAGGATGCCTTCGGCATCTACATCATCTCCATGGCCGGCGCCCCCTCCGACGTGCTGGCGGTACAACTGCTGCTGAAGGAAGCCGGGGTCGGCTTCCCCATGCCGGTGGCGCCACTGTTCGAAACCCTGGACGATCTCAACCGGGGCGCCGAGGTAATCGAGCAGTTGTTCAACCTGCCCTGGTACCGCGGTTACCTGCAGGGCCGTCAATTCGTGATGATCGGCTATTCCGATTCCGCCAAGGACGCAGGCATGATGGCCGCCGGCTGGGCCCAGTACAGCGCCATGGAGCAACTGGTGGCCATCAGCGAGCGGGAAGAGATCAAGCTGACCCTGTTCCACGGCCGGGGCGGCAGCCTGGGCCGGGGCGGCGGCCCCGCCCGCCAGGCGATACTGGCCCAGCCTCCGGGGTCCACCCTGGGCGGCCTGCGGGTCACCGAGCAAGGCGAGATGATCCGCTTCAAGTTCGGCCTGCCCCGGATCGCCATCGACAGCCTGGCGCTCTACGCCAGCGCCGTGCTCGAGGCCAACCTGCTGCCGCCGCCGGAGCCCGAACCCCGGTGGCGCGAACTGATGGACACCATGGCCAGGGTGTCCTGCGATCATTACCGTTCGCTTATTCGCGGCGAGCCCGACTTCGTGCCCTATTTCCGCGCCGCCACCCCCGAGATGGAGCTGGGCAAGCTGCCGCTGGGCTCGCGCCCGGCCAAGCGCAAGCCCGACGGCGGGGTGGAAAGCCTGCGCGCCATCCCCTGGATCTTCGCCTGGACCCAGAACCGGCTGATGCTGCCCGCCTGGCTGGGCGCCCACAAGGGACTGGAGCAGGCCATCAAGAACGGCGAGGAAGGCACCCTGGTGGCGATGAACAAGCACTGGCCCTTCTTCCGCGCCCGTCTGGACATGCTGGAAATGGTGTTCCTCAAGGCCGACCTGGGCCTGGCCGCCTACTACGACAGCGTACTGGTGCCGGAGGCGCTCAAGCCCCTCGGCGTGCGCCTGCGGGAAGAGCTGAAGGCGAGTATGGATCTCATCCTGCAACTGAAGGAAGAAGCCGAGCTGCTGTCAGACCAGCCCTGGATCAAGGAGTCCATCAAGCTGCGCAACCCCTACACAGATCCGCTCAACGTGCTGCAGGCCGAACTGCTCAAGCGTTCCCGCCAGCAGGGCGAGATCCACCCGGTACTGGATCAGGCGCTGATGGTGACCATCGCCGGCATCGCCGCCGGCATGCGCAATACCGGCTGATCCCGTTTCCTCTCAGCAATATTACGACGAAGGGGGCTTGCGCCCCCTTGCTTTATTTGGCTTCAGCCAGTTTCCGCTCTGCGTCTTCCGCCAACGGTTTTTTCGCCCAATAGCCCGCCAGCAGCGAGCCGGAGATATTGTGCCACACGCTGAACAGGGTGCCGGGCAGGGCCGCCGCCGGGGTAAAGAACTTCATTGCCAGGGCGGTGGCCAGGCCGGAGTTCTGCAGGCCGACTTCGAACGCTATGGTACGGCATGTCTTGCGGTCGAACCCCAGCAGGGCGGTGATGCCATAGCCCAGCAGCAGGCCGCAGCTGTTGTGCAATATTACCGCCAGGGCAACAACGGCACCGATCTGCGCCATTTTCTCCGCATTCAACGCCACCACTATGGCGATAATCAGCACAATGGCCAGCATGGACAGCAACGGAAGCACCGGCTCTATCCGCCGTATCAGGCCATGCGCCAGATAGTTGAGCACCACGCCCAGCACTACCGGGGCTACCACCACCTGCAGCAGGCTCACCAGCATGGACTGCACCGGCACATCCACAGTCTGACCCACCAGCAACGCCACCAGTATCGGCGTGAGCACCACCCCGGCCAGGGTGGATACCGCCGTCATCGAAATCGACAGTGCCGTATCGCCCTTTGCCAAATAGCACATCACGTTGGAGGAAGTGCCACCGGCCACGCTGCCTACCAGCAGCATGCCCACCGTCAATTCCGCATCGAAGCCAAACAGCCAGGCGATCAGCAGCGCCACCATCGGCATAACGGAAAACTGCAGCACTACCCCGACCAGCAGCGCCTTTTTATTGGTCAGCACGTTGCGAAAATCACGCAGGCTGAGGGTCAGGCCCATGCACAGCATGATGATGGTCAGCAGCGGTATTATCTGGCCCCTGATCCCGAAAAACAGCTCGGGCTGCAAAAAGGCGAGCACCGACAACAACAGGGCCCACAAGGGGAATAACTGAATAATCAAGGCCAGCATACGATGTCTCTCTGCAAAGAAAAGGGGCTCATCCGGGATCCGGATACGGAGCAATCTTGGTAACACAAAGCCAACGGTCGGACAAGGCGATAAGATGGCAGCAACAACCTTGCACTTTCATTCCCTGATACGACCATGCCCTCTCTCCGAGTGGAACCCGTTCCGCTCCCCGCAAGATAAAACGTCCGCCCAGCCATCGGCGCAACCCCACGAATAGAACAAAAAATAAGCAATCAGCATCTCCGTTAACTATCCTGATCAATGGGTAACCTGACGGCAAAGGAGTGCTGGATGAAACCTAACTACCCCCTATTGGCGGCAGTTTCTGCCGTATTTCTGTTTTCCGCCCAAGAAACGCAAGCAAGGCCGACTTTTTACGCCGGGCTCGACTACGCGCATCTTGATTTCAATCCAACCGAGCAACCCGGAAGCGCTAACCTGCATACGGCGGGCGTACACCTGGGCGTGCAACCCTCCCCTTATCTGGCCGCAGAAATACGGGCCGGTACAGGTATGGGCAGCAAGACCTTCGCGGGCTCGGACGTCAAAATCAATCATTACTACGGAGCCTATTTACTCCCTCAACTCCCGCTGCACAGGTACCTGTCAACCTACCTGGTTGCCGGTACCACCTACGGGAAACTCGAGATAAGTCGCAGCCTGTACGGCCATAACTATACCCGGATCGAAAGGGCGCTGGACTTCAGCTACGGTGCGGGGATACGCATCAAGGACCACGAGCAGAAAGGAGGAGTCTCGATCGCTTTGGAATATACGCGTTTTATCAGTCGCAAAAACGTGGATATCGATGCGCTGCTGATGAGCGTGAGCTACCATTTCTAGCCTGAACGCTCACCACTTGCCAACCGAGCCCGGTCGTCGCAGACTGGGCTTTTTTATGCCGTGGAACTCAAGACGATGACCCCCGCCATCCTGTTTCTGGAACAGCAAAAGGCCACCTTCACCCTGCATCAGTACGACTGCACCGCCCAGGACGACTTCGGCGCCCATGCCGCCGGGCAGCTTAGGGTGCCCCTGGGCCAGGTGTTCAAGACCCTGCTCACCGAAGGCGAGCAGGGTGCCGTGGTGGCTCTGGTGCCCTCCTCCGGCAAGGTCAACCTCAAGCGCCTGGCCAGGGCTGCCGGGGTAAAAAAACTCGACATGATGCCGCCGGTCAAGGCGGAACGGCTCACCGGCTACAAGGTGGGCGGTATCAGCCCCTTCGCCCAGAAGAAGCGGCTGACCACGGTGCTGGACGCCTCGGCGGCAGATTACCCTTATGTACTGGTATCCGGTGGTAAACGGGGCCTGTCGGTAGGGCTGGCCGCCGACGAAATCGCGACCCTGCTGCAGGCCCGGATCGCGGATATCGCCGAGTAGGGGAACACTCATGCCCGGCTCGGCCCAGGGCTGACGCAGAGGCCGACTTGAATGGCTCCGATGTCACAAAGCTGGGCTATGCTGTCAGGACATCGCTACCACAATGAGGAACAGAGTATGGGAATCCTGAGCTGGATTGTCTTCGGGCTGATCGCCGGTTTCCTGGCCAAATTCATCATGCCGGGGCGGGACGGCGGCGGCCTGATCCTGACCATCATACTGGGTATCGCCGGCGCCTTCGTCGGTGGCTGGGTCGGCACCCGGCTGGGTTTCGGCTCGGTCACCGGCTTTAACCTGGGCAGCCTCTTCACCGCCGTGATCGGCGCCCTTATCCTGCTGCTCGCCTATCGGCTTATCAGGAAGTCCTAAATAACGGATCCTCATATCGTTCCATCGACCGGCACATGCCATGGATGGCATGTAACAGCGTACAGCATGTATCAATAACGTGTCGGCGGAGTGAACCCTCTGCTCGACGCCTTCCCGACGAGCAGGCCACCCAGCAAAAAAGGGGCCATCCGGCCCCTTTTTTGATCGGGATAACCCCGAGTTACAGCACGGCGTTGAGGATCAGCACGCCGACCAGGCCGGTGGCCCAGGCCAGGGTGGTGGGGATGGACCAGACGATGATCTGCTGCTTCACGTCCTTGATGCCCATCATGCGGTTGACCACCCAGAACAGGCTGTCGTTGAAGTAACCGAAGAACAGGGAGCCCATGGTCGCCGCCTGGGCCGCCACCAGCATGTTCACACCGGGAATGGTGGTCAGGATAGGCGCCGAGATGGAGGCCGCGGTAATCATCGCCACCGTGCCCGAGCCCTGGATCAGCCGCACCAGGGTGGAGACGATAAAGGGGATCAGCACCGGCGGCATCGGCAGGCCGGCGATCTGCTCGCCCAGCATGGCACCGGCACCGGATTCACGCAGCACCGCACCCAGGGCGCCACCGGCACCGGTGACCAGCAGTATGATGCCGGCGCTCTGCAGGCCTTCTTCCAGATGCTCCATGGTGTCGTGCTTGTTCATCTTGGGCACCAGGGTGTATACCGCCAGCAGCACCGAGATGGACAGGGCGATCACCGGGTGGCCCAGATAGGTGAACAGCTGCACCACCGGGTTCTCGCTCAGGCCGTTCCAGCCGTCGATTTTGGCCAGGGTACCGAACAGGGTGTTGATGAAGATAAGCACTATCGGCGCCAGTATCGGCAGCAACGACAGCAACAGGCTGGGCAGTGCCTTGCCGGCCTTGGCGGCCAGGTACTGGTTATAGCTTTCTTCCAGCTCGGGGCTGTCCTGCACCACCGGCGCATGAAAGTCGGGATACTTGCGACCCAGCCACTGGGCGTAGAGCACGATGACGACCACGCAGGGCAGCGCCAGCACCAGGCCGGCGAGCAGCATGGCGCCCACGTCCACGCCGAACAGGCCGGCCACACCCAGGGGACCCGGCGTGGGCGGCACCGTATGGTGGGTCACCACCAGGCCGCCGGCCAGGGCCACGCCCACGGTCAGCAAGTTGCGCTTGCCCTTCTGCGCCAGTGCCTTGGCGATGGGGTAAAGGATCACGAAGGCGGAGTCCACGAAGATGGGCACCGAGACGATATAGCCGGTGATCGCCATGGCCCACTCTTCCTTCTTCTTGCCCAGCCACTTGATAAAGCTGTAGGCAATCTGCTCGGCGGCGCCCGACACCTCCAGGATGCGGCCCATCATCACGCCCAGGCCGATGACGATACCGATGCTGCCGAGGGTGCCGCCGAAGCCCTTGGTGATCACGTTGACGATGTCCGCCGGCGCCATACCGCCAAAGGCACCGGCAATGCTGGCCGCAGCCAGCATGGCGATCAGCGCGTGCACCCGGGTTTTCACCACCAGGAAAATCAGTACCACTACGGCAACGGCCAGGCCGATCACCGGGGCCAGGGAGCTTGCGTCTGTCATTGTTTGGTTCCTTCCATATCATCGGCAATAAAACGGCGGATCACGCTGTCGAAATCCGTGTCCTGTACAAAGCCCAATTCCTGGGCACGGGTCATGTTGAAACGGCCGGGCCAGCTGGCCACGATGCGCGATACCGCCTCGTCTTCCCGGTAACGGATGCGGGCGCACACCTGGTCGCCGGCCACCCGGCGCAGGGCGTCGATCATCTGCTGCACGGTGACGGTGATGCCCGGCAGGTTGACGGTGCGGCTGACGCCGAAGGCCGCGGCGGGCACCTGGGCGGCCCGCACGAAGTTTTCAATGACGGTAGCCGGGGACGACAGCCACATGGGCAGGCTCAGGGCCACCGGGCAGACGGTAGTGTCGCCCTGCAGCGGCTCGCGGATGAGGCCGCTGGCAAAGGACGAGGCCGCCTGGTTGGGCTTGCCCGGACGCACGCTGATGGTGGGCAGGCGCAGCACCCGACCATCGACGAAGCCCTTGCGGGCATAGTCGTTCACCATCAGCTCGCCCACCGACTTTTCCATGCCGTAAGAAGACTGGGGGCAGACCGCGGTGTTGTCCTGGATCACCTCCGGCAGCTCGCCGCCGAACACCGCCAGGGAGCTGGAGAACACGAAACGGCAACCGGGGGCCTGGTGGCGCGCCGCCTCCAGCAGGTAGCGGGTAGCGTCGATGTTGACCCTGACGCCCAGGTCGAAGTCCGCCTCGGCGTGGCTGCTGACGATGGCCGCCAGGTGGTAGATGAGGCCGGTGTCCGCCGTCACCAGCGCCTGCACCGCCGCCTGGTCGCCCAGATCGGCCTGTACGCATCGCACCCGCTCGTCCGCCAGCGGCGAGGTGGGGACGATGACGTCCGCCAGGGTAAGCCGATCGAACGACATTGGCTGTTGTTGCAGCAACGCCTTGGCCAGGCGCTGGCCAAGGAAGCCCGCACCACCGGTAATGATGATATTCATTTGATTCTCCTCGGTGCTGGAGGGCACCCGATAAGCTACAGAGGTTGGTTTGTAATAATCGTTATTATGCCGAGCCTTATTGACCCACCAGTCGGACCTGCAGGCCCTGTCCGCGCAGCTGTTCCGCCGCCTCTTCCGCCAGGCCGTCGTCGCTGATGATGTCGGTCAACGCCTGCAGCGGGCAGATGCGGAACATGCCGTATTTGCCGTACTTGCTGCTGTCGCTCACCAGTATCCGGCGCCGCGCCACCTTCAGCAGCGCCTGCTTGACCATCACCTTGTTCTCGGTGGGGGTCGACATGCCCCGCTCCAGATCCCAGGAGCTGGAGCTGATAAAGGCCAGATCCAGGTTCAGGCTGGCGAGCAGGGTCGCCGCCGCCTGGCCCACACAGGAGCGGTTGCGGGCGTCCACCAGGCCCCCGGTGTGGAACAGGGTGAGCTGGGGGTACTGCATCAGGTAATGGGCGATGGTGAAGTCGTTGGTCACCACCGTCAGGTTGGCCTTGCGGGCGATGCCCCTGGCCACCTCGAAGGTGGTGGTGCCCGCATCCAGGTAGATCACCTGGCCGTCTTCCACCAGTTCCGCCGCCGCCAGACCGATGGCCACCTTGCTGTTATGATGAATGCTGGCCTTCTCGCTGTAGGCCAGTTCCTGCTTGACCGCATCGTTGAGCCTGACCCCGCCGCTCACCGACACCACCTTGCCTTCGGTTTCCAATTGCTGGATGTCGCGGCGCACCGTCATGTGCGACACATCCAGCTCCTGGGCCAGTTCGTTGATCGGCACTATGTTGCGCTCGTGCACATAGCGGTAGATATAGTCGCGGCGTTCGGCGGGGATCATGGCTTACTCCTTGCTCGCCCAGGGCGCGAACCAGCCCAGACCCGCCTCGGTGTTGCCGCGCGGGCGGTATTCGCAGCCCAGGAAACCGTCGTAGCCCTTGGTGTCCAGGTAGTCGAACAGCCAGGGGTAGTTGACCTCGCCCTGATCCGGCTCGTGGCGCTCGGGCACGGAGGCAATCTGGATATGGCTGAACTTGCCCCACAGCCGGTCGATGGTGCGGGTGAGATCCCCTTCCATGATCTGGCAGTGGTAGAGATCGAGCTGGATCTTCACGTTGGGTCGGTCGATCTCCTCCAGCAGCGCCTCGGCCTGTACCTGGGTGGAGAGGAAATAGCCGGGCATGTCGCGGCCGTTAATGGGCTCAATCAGCACCATAATATCCTTTTTGGCTGCTTCATCCGCCGCATAGCGGATATTGGCCACATAGGTAGCCTGCTGCCGCTCGCGGCTCACCCCGGGCCGGCACAGGCCGGCCATGGCGTGCAACTGGGGGCAACCCAACGCCTCGGCGTAATCCAGGGTGGTGGCCACGCCGGCACGGAATTCCGCTTCCCGGCCGGGCAGCGAGGCCAGGCCGCGCTCGCCCGCCGCCCAGTCGCCGGGAGGCATGTTGAACAGCGCCTGGGTCAAACCATGGCGCTTGAGCTCGGCGGCGACAGCGTCCTTCTCCTCGGCATAGGGAAACAGGTATTCCACCGCGGTAAAGCCGGCGGCGCGGGCCGCCCCGAAGCGCGCCAGAAAGGGCACCTCGGTAAACATCATCGACAGGTTGGCAGCAAATCGGGCCATTGTTCGCTCCTTACATCTTGCCTTTGAATACCTGCTCCAGCTCCGCCACCTGATCGTCGGTCAGGGTGCGCATGGGGCCGTTGCGCAGGATGAAATACAGCCGGGCGGTCTCTTCCAGTTCCTCGGCGTTGAACATGGCCTCGCGCAGGTTCTTGCCGCTGATCACCGGGCCGTGGTTGGCCAGCAGCACCGAACCGTGCTCGCCGGCCAGCTTGCCCAGCTCCTCGGCGATGCGCGGGCTGCCGGGGCGAAAATAGGGGATCAGCGGCAGCTTGCCCACCCGCATCACGTAGTAGGGGGTGATGGGCGGCAGGCAGTTGGCCGGGTCCAGCCCATCCACGCAGGACAGGGCGGTCAGGTAGGGCGAGTGCAGGTGCACTATGCCGCCGGCCTGGGGCCGCTGCTGGTACATGGCGATGTGCATCAGCACTTCCTTGGAGGGCTTGTCGCCGTCCAGGTGATTGCCGTTCATGTCCACCTTGCTCAGGCGATCCGGATCCAGATCGCCGAAGCTGGTGTTGGTGGGGGTGGCCAGCAGGTTGCCGTCGGGCAGTTTCAGGCTCAGGTTGCCCGCCCCACCGCTGCTGTAGCCGCGCTCGAACATGGATTTGGCGGTCTTCACCATCTCCAGGCGCAGGGAAAATTCAGTCATGGTAAAGCTCCTGGGCATTGCCGAAGAAGTGCTCGTCACCGAAGTTGCCCGACTTGAGCGCCAGCGACAGCGGCTTGTCGAGGGCCCGCACCCAGGGCACGCCCGGGGCGATCTGCGGACCGATGTGGAAGCCGGTCACCGCCAGCGCCTGGGTGACAACGCCGGAGGTCTCGCCACCGGCCACGATAAATTGGCTGAAATCCTGGCCGGCCAGGCGGGCGGCCACGGCGGCAAAGACCCCTTCCACCGCCTCGCTGGCCCGGGCCGCGCCGTACTCGGCCTGGATGCGGGAAAGCGCGGCCGCGGGCTGGGTCGCGTACAGCATGGGCGCCGGGGTAGCAGCCTGGGCTTCGACCCAGTCGGCCAGCTCGGCGGCGTAGGCCGCGGGCGCCTCGATGCAACGGGCCACCTCCACCCGTCGGTGCGGCGCACGGTGCTTATAGGCCGCCACCTGGGCGTTGGTCATCAGGGAGCAGGAGCCGGACAGCACCACGGTACGGCCACCGGCCACCGGTGCGCCCAGCTCCCGGGCCTGGGCCGCGCCCTGGCCGCCGGTGGCGAAACGGGCCAGGCCCGCCCCCAGGCCGGAACCGCCGGTCACCAGCACGAGTTCGCTCACCGCCTCGCCCAGCACCGGCAGATCGGCCATGGTCAGGGTGTCCAGCACCGCGTAATTCACGCCCTCGGCCTTGAGCTCCGCGAGCCTGGCCTTGACTGCGGCGGGCCCGGCCAACACGGAGTGATAGTCCGCCAGCCCGAGTCTCCCCTTGGCCTGGGCGGCCATCAGCCGCTGCAGGTTGGCATCCGTCATGGGGGTCACCGGGTGATCCTTCATGCCGGACTCGTTGAGCGGCACCCCGTTCACGAACAGGTTGCCGTGGCAGACGGTGCGGCCGTTCACCGGCAGCGCCGGGCAAATCACGGTGAAGCTCTCGCCCAGCGCCGCCAGCAGGGCGTCGGTCACCGGGCCGATATTGCCTTCGGCGGTGGAATCGAAGGTGGAGCAGTACTTGAAGAAGAAGCGGTCGCAACCCAGCACCTTGAGCCGTTCCAGCGCCGCCAGGGAGTCGGCCACCGCCTGCTCCACCGCGCAGGATCGGCTCTTCAGGGAGATGACCACGGCGTCCACGTCCGCCGGTATCTCGGCGGGGCCATGACCGATCAGCTGGGTTACGCGCCAGCCGTTTTCCACCATAAAGCCGGCGATGTCGGTGGCGCCGGTGAAGTCGTCGGCGATAACACCCAGACGTTGTGTCATTTACTTGCCCTCCGGCAGGCGGATGCCCTTGAAGGTCTTGACCACGGCGGCGTCGTCTTCACGACCGTAGCCCTCGTTGCTGGCGGCCAGGAACATCTGGTGGGCGGCGGAGGCCAACGGCAGCGGGAATTTCATCTGGTGGGCACTGTCCAGCACTATGCCCAAGTCCTTGACGAAGATGTCGACGCTGGAACGCGGCGCATAATCCCCTTCCAGGATGTGCGGCACCCGGTTCTCGAACATCCAGGAGTTGCCGGCGCTGTGGGTAACCACTTCGAACATCAGCTCCAGCGGGATCTCCGCCTTGGCAGCCATGGCCATGGCTTCGGCGGCGGCGGCGATATGCACCCCGGCCAGCAGTTGGTGGATGGTCTTGACGGTGCTGCCCTGGCCGATGTCGGGCCCGATTACGTAGAGCCTTTCGGCCACGGCGTCGAACAGCCCCTTGGCCTGTTCGAACAGCTCAGGCTTGCCCGAGGCCATCACCGAAAGCTTGCCTTCGGCGGCCTTGACGGCGCCGCCGGAGATGGGCGCGTCGATCATCTCCAGGCCCAGGGCGGCCAGGCGCCGGTGGATAGATTGGGTCTGGGTGGCGGCCATGGTGCTGCTGACGATGACCAGGCTGCCCGGCCGCAGGGCCTGGGCCACGCCCTGCTCGCCGAACAGCACCGCCTCCACCTGGGCGCCGTTCACCACCACCAGCATCAGGGCGTCGAGCCGATCCGCGTAGGGCAGCGCCGAGGGACCGGTGCCGGCGGCGCCGACCTCGGCCAGACGAGCGCAGGCGTCGGTGTTCAGGTCAAAACCATAGGTATCGAAGCCGGCGCGGATCAGGGACTGGGCCATGCCCATGCCCATGGAGCCGAGGCCGACCAGGCCAATACGGGAAAGTGCGCTCATCTGTGTTACTCCCAAGCTGTGAACTACTGTGATGAATGCATTATCGATCACATATCATCACAGTGAATGCCGGGATCTCACAAAACAGCAAAACCAGAAAAAACAACAAATGGTTGATTTAAAAGATATTAAACGAAATCGCGTCATAACAATTATTCACAAAATAATGTGAAAAATAATGTGAAGAAGATCGCGTAAAGACTCCGCCAGGACCGGGATACCAAAATCAACCCATTGAAAACATAAGATAACTTGGTGTTGTGAAAAGGGTGCTCCGGGCGGCCGGAACGACGAACCGAATGGCGGGAGAAAAACACGGATGCAGGGAGGCACTGGATCCTGCCGGCAGAGCCGGCCCTGTTTTGTCTGTTCTCCTGGCCGTAACAGACAAGCTTCGCGAAGATCGTAAACCGCTTCAAAGCCCCCCGCGGAGGCGACCAGCGTTACACAACGGTGTTGGCAGGGGCCGATCCGGGGAAAAACGGATGATGGACGTTGTCAACACACCGAGGCTCCCTTGCGGGAGCCTCCTTGCCTTACAGGGTGGCCAGCAGCTGCCACAGATCCGCCTGCATGGCGGCGGCGGTGACTTCCCGGCCGGCGCCGGGCCCCTGGATCACCAGGGGGTTCTGGCGGTAGTGCTGGGTCTCGATGGCGAACACATTATCGCCGGGTCGCAAGTGGGCGAAGGCATGCTCGTCGGACACCACCTCCAGCCCCACACTGGCCTCGCCGCTCTGGGCATCGAAGCGGGCCACGTGGCGCAGCACCCCACCTTCTTCCCGGGCCTGGGCCAGGGCTTCGGCCAGGGGCTGGTCCAGTTCGTCCAGCCGGTCGATAAAGCGCTCCTTGTCCAGCGTCGCCAGCGACTCGGGCACCAGGTTGCTGACCCTGACCCGGGCCGGATCCAGGTCGAAGCCCGCTTCCCGAGCCAGTATCACCAGCTTGCGCTTCACGTCCTGGCCGTTCAGATCCTCCCGGGGGTCCGGCTCGGTCAAGCCCTGCTGCCAGGCCTGCAGCACCAGCTCGGAGAAGGGTTGGCTGCCGTCGAAGTGCTGGAACAGCCAGCTCAGGGTACCGGAGAAAAGGCCGCTGATGGCGCGGATCTGCTCGCCCGAGTGGCGCAACTGGTGGATGGCGGTCTGCACCGGCAGGCCGGCGCCCACGGTGGCATTGCTGAGAAACTGCACCCGGTGTTCGGCCAGGCTCTGCTTGAGCCGCAGGTAGAACGCCTGCTCCGCCGCCCCCGCCAGCTTGTTGGCGGCGATAAGGTGCACATGGCGCTGCACCAGGGCCGGATAGTACTGTACCAGCGCTTCGGAAGCGGTGAAGTCCAGGGCGACCAGGCTGTCGAAGCCGTGCTCCTCCAGCTCTTCCAGCCAGTCGGGCCAGACGATGGACCTGGGCTGGAAGTCGTTCAGCACCTGCCCCACCTCCAGCCCTTGGCTGGCCAGCATGCCGCCCTGGGAAGCGAAGGCGCCATAGAGACTGAGCTGCACGTTCAGTTCCTGCTCCAGCCGCGCCTTCTGCTCCTGGTACAGCCTGAGCCAGGCCTGGCCGATGTTGCCCCGACCGAACAGCACCAGGCCGACCCGCCTGGGCCGGCTGAACAGACTCTGGTGCAGGCGCAGCAGCAGCGGATCCAGCACCACCTTGCGCACCACCCCCACCAGGCTGAGGCCGTTTTTCGCCGGCTGGATAAACTCCAGCGGCTGTTCGTTGAGGGCATGGTAGAAGTGCAGGCACTGCTCGGCCTGGGCGGTGACGCCCTTGCCCACCAGGGCCACCAGGGAGAAGCCTTCCCGTAGTTGCAGCCCTTCGAAGCCGCCGGCGGGCTGATGATCCCTGAGCAGGGAGAAGGCCTGTTCGGCCTGCTCCCGGGTATAGGCTATCTGCCACAGCTGGCGCTCGGGCCGACGCTTGCAGGCCAGGGGCGCCAGCTCACGCCGGGTCAGCCAGTCGGTGAGGGCGTCCACCGTCTCCTGGTAGCGGGCGGGAATGGTCATCTCCAGCAGCACGGCGTCGTCCACCGCGGTGACGATACGTGCGCCCTGGGCCCGTTGCGGCTGCCGCAATATGCGGGTATGGCCGTCGTCCGGATGGTAACTGCAGCGCAGCATCAACTGCTGGCGGCTGGCGGCCACCGGGCCCAGGGTGCGGCTGTGCAGCACCGGCGAGCCCAGGCGAGCCAGTTCGGCGGCTTCGGGCAGCGACAGCCGGGCCAGCAGCCGGGCCTCCTTCACCCGCCGCGGATCGGCGCTGAACACCCCGGGCACGTCGCTCCAGATGGTGGCGTGGCTACTGTCGGCCAGGGATGCCAGCAGGGTGGCGCTGAAGTCGGAACCGTTGCGCCCCAACAGCCGGGTACGACCTTCGGCGTCGGCGGCGATAAAGCCGGTCACCACCAGTATCTGGTTCTGGTGCTCGGCCAGTATGGCGCCCAGGCGGCGGCGGGACTCGGCCTCGTCCACCCGCACCGGCGAGCCGGACACCAGCAGGAAGCGGCGGGCGTCCAGGCTGGCCGCCTGCAGGCCCTGGCCGGCGAGCAGCCGGGCCAGCAGGCGGGAGGACCAGACTTCGCCGAACGACTGGATCTGGCTGCGCTGGAAGTCGTCCAGGCGGCTTTGTTCCAGCACGGCGGCGATGGTCTGGATGTCGTCGTCCAGGGCCGCCAACAGGGGCGCGGCGCCGGTTTCATCCAGGGTAGTCTCGATCAGGTTGCGCTGAAAGCCGTGCAGGCCCTCCAGCGCCTCGGGGGCCGCACTGTCACCGCTGGTGAACAGGTTGAGCAGTTCGATCAACCGGTTGGTGGTCTTGCCCGGTGCCGACACCACGATCAGGGCGTCGAGCTGGGCCAGGTTGCGGATGATGCCGGCCACCCGGTGAAAACAGGCGGCGTCGGCCAGGCTGCTGCCGCCAAACTTGTGGACCGGGCGCTGCTGGCCGCCGGTATCATTCTGGAGCATGGTCATTTACTTGGTTAACGCCTTGAATGCATTGTCTAAATCATGAATGAGGTCGCGCACGTCCTCGATCCCCACGGATACCCGCAGCAGTTGGTTGCTGATACCGGCGGCGGCGCGGGCTTCTTCGGTCATGGCCGCGTGGGTCATGGTGGCCGGGTGGGCGATCAGGCTTTCCACCCCGCCCAGGGACTCGGCCAGGGAGAACAGCTGCAACTGCTGCAGGAAGGCCTTCATGCCTGCCTCGTTCACGTCCAGCTCGAAGCTGAGCATGGCGCCGAAGCCGGACTGCTGGCGGGCGGCGACCTCGTGGCCGGGGTTGCCGGGCAGGCTGGGATGATACACCGCCTTCACCTCGGGCCGGCCCTGCAGGTAGGCCACCAGGGCCGCGGCGTTCTCACAGTGCTGACGCATGCGCACGCCCAGGGTACGCAGGCCGCGCAGGGTCAGGTAGCTGTCGAAGGGCGAGCCGGTCAGGCCCAGGCAGTTGGCCCACCAGCGCAGTTCCTCCGCCAGTTGGGCATCGGCGGCCACCACGGCGCCGCCCAGCACGTCCGAGTGGCCGTTGATGTATTTGGTGGTGGAGTGCACCACCAGGTCTGCGCCCAGTTTCAGCGGCTGCTGCAGCGCCGGCGACAGGAAGGTGTTGTCCACCACCGAGAGGGCGCCGATGTCTTTCGCCGCGGCACAGAGGGCGGCGATGTCTACCACCCGCAGCAGCGGGTTGGACGGGGTTTCAATCCACAGGATCTTCGGCTTTTGGGCCAGGGCCTCGGCCAGGGCGGCGGGGTCGTTCTGATCCACGTACTCCACCCGGAAGTTGCCCTTTTTCGCCAGGGAGTTGAACAGCCGGTGGCTGCCGCCATAGCAGTCGTGGGGCGCCAGCAGCAGGTCACCGGCCTGCAGCTGGGAGGTGATGATCAGGTTGATGGCGCCCATGCCGGTGGAGGTGACCGCCGCGCCCGCGCCGGCTTCCAGCCGGGTCAGGGCCTCGATCAGGGTCTGCCGGGTGGGGTTACCGGAACGGGTGTAGTCGAACTGGCGCGGCTGGTTATAATCGGCAAACGAATAAGTGCTGGTGAGGTAGACCGGCGGCACCACGGCACCATGCTGGGTGTCGGTATCGATGCCGGTACGAACGGCGTAAGTCTGGGTCTGGTAGTCGGGCATGTCCTCTCCTTTGCACGCTGGCAGCCTGATATCTGGAATTTCCAAGAGGCGCACAGTAACTCAGCAGAGAAGAGCCGTCAAGCCTTCCGGACGTCTAAAAGGCTTTGTGGTTGGATTGCCAATAAAAAATGTAGGGGTTACAATCCGTTCCGGATTTTTAACCTTATTTAGTGGGTGCATGATGAAAACTGAATGGAACGGCGACTATATCAGCCCTTACGCCGAGCACGGCAAGAAAAATGAACAGGTCAAGAAGATCACCGTCTCCATACCGCTCAAGGTGCTGAAGATTCTCACCGACGAGCGCACCCGCCGCCAGGTCAACAACCTGCGCCACGCCACCAACAGCGAACTGCTGTGCGAAGCCTTCCTGCACGCCTACACCGGCCAGCCCCTGCCCCAGGACGACGACCTGCGCAAGGACGTACCCGACCAGATCCCCGCCCAGGCACGGGAAATCATGGCCGAGCTGGGCATCGAAATCGAAGATTACGCCATCGACGACGAATAATAACGCCCGGCGGCGTTATTCCTTGCCGCCCGTTACCAGTATCTGCTGCCAGGGCAATCCCTCGTCCCCCAGGGTAATGAAATTGGGGTTGGTCAGGCTGTCCCGCAGGTTATAACTGAGCCGGTCCAGGCTCAGATCCAGGATCCTTCCCCCCGCCTCTTCCACTATGCACTGGGTCGCACCGGTATCCCACTCGCCGGTGGGGCCAATGCGCATGTATAAATCGGCCTCCCCTTCCGCCACCAGGCAGGACTTGAGCGAACTCGACCCCAGGGGCACCAGCTGATAGTCCAGCTCGCTGCTCAGCCGGGAACGCACCCAGGCCACGTCCTGCCGGCGGCTGATGGCGATACGCAGGCTGGTAAGCGCCGCCTGCCGGTCGTGATGACGGGCATGGATGCGCCTGGTGGTGCCTTCCGCCTCCTTGAATGCACCATGTTCGTGCACCGCGTAATACAGCAGATCCTGTACCGGTGCATAGACCACCCCCAGCACCGGCCGGCCGTGCTCGACCAGGGCGATCATGGTGGAAAAATCACCACTGCCGGCGATGAACTCCTGGGTGCCGTCCAGCGGGTCCACCAGCCAGTAGCGCGGCCAGCCGCGGCGTTCTGCCAGCGGAATGTCCCCCCCCTCTTCCGACAGCACCGGAATGTCGGCCAGCTCGCGCAGGGCCTGATCGAGATAGGCGTGCGCCGCCAGATCGGCGCTGGTGACCGGGCTGTCGTCGTCTTTTTGTTCAGCCTGGTAGTGGCCACTGTCGTACAGCGTCAGTATGCGGCGGCCCGCGTCGCGGGCCGCCGCCTTGACGCCAGGCAGCAAGGCAGTGATATCCATGGTTACTCCTCTTTATTGAGCCAGTCCTGCAGCAGAAACAGGCCGCAGATACTGCGCGCCTCGCTGAAGTCGGGCCGAGCCATCAACTGATCCAGTTGGTCCAGCGGCCAGGGCACCACTTCCAGCGGTTCCGGCTCGTCCCCCTCGCGTTGTTCGGGATACAAATCCCGTGCCAATAAGATATCCATGCGACTGCCAAAATAACCGGGTGCCAGGGTCACCTGCTTGAGGTGGGTCAGTTGCCGCGCCCCGTAGCCGATTTCTTCCATCAGTTCCCGGTTACCCGCCTCCATGGCGTCTTCTCCCGGATCGATCAACCCCTTGGGGAAGCCCAGCTCATAACTGTGAGTACCGGCGGAATATTCGCGGATCAGCAACAGGGTGTCTTCGTCCATCAAGGGCACCAGCATCACGGCACCTCGGCCGCTGCTGCGCATGCGCTCATAGACCCGCTCCACACCATTGCTGAATTTCAAATGGACCGATTCCACCTTGAACAGGCGGCTTTCGGCCACCAGTTCCGTATGCAGTATCTCTGGTTTCTGTTTGTCGTCCGCCATGCCTGTCTCGTCATTATGTTCACTCTCTATTCAGAGGTTATCGCAACTGGGCAGAAACGTCTGCCCACAAGTTGCCGGAACCGGGGTTTTGCCCTCCCCTTTATACTCCAGGGCCTGGGGCATCTGGTATAATTCAGCTTTAGTTTTAATGTGAGCGAGTGCAATGAACGGAGACAAGCTGCCCGTCCGACTGGATAAATGGCTGTGGGCCGCCCGCTTCTACAAGACCCGCAGCCTGGCCCGCACCATGATTGATGGCGGCAAGGTGCACTATAACGGCCAGCGCGGCAAACCCAGCAAAGTGGTGGAAGTGGGCGCCATTATCCGCCTGCGCCAGGGGAACGATGAAAGGGAAGTGGTGGTGCTGGAGCTGTCCGAGCATCGGGGCAAGGCGGAGATCGCCCAACGGCTGTACCGGGAAACCCCGGACAGCATCAAGAAACGGGAACAAAACGCCGAAGCCCGCAAATTCAACAGCCAGTTCGCGCCCAGCCCGGAGCGCAAGCCGGACAAGAAAGAACGGCGCACCCTGCTTAAAATCAAACAAGGCGACTGACCGCCCACACAGGATTGTTTATGACCAAGACCGATCAACTCCATCGTTATCTGTTCGACAACTACCAGGTCCGTGGTGAACTGGTACAACTGCAACAGAGCTTCCACCATATGCTGGAAGCCAAGACCTATCCGGCCCCGGTACAGCGGCTGCTGGGCGAACTGCTTACCGCCACCAGCCTGCTCACCGCCACCCTCAAGTTCGAAGGCCATATCACGGTGCAGCTGCAGGGCGACGGCCCGGTATCGCTTGCCGTGATCAACGGCGACCACCAGCAACAGCTGCGCGGCGTGGCCCGCTGGGAAGGACAGCTGCCCGACAGCGACAAGCTGGCCGATCTGGTCGGCAAGGGCTATCTGGCCATCACCATCACTCCCGACGAAGGCGAGCGCTACCAGGGCATAGTGGAGCTGAGCGGCGACTCCCTGAGCAAAAGCCTGGAAAACTACTTCGCCCAGTCGGAGCAGCTGGCCACCCGCATCTGGCTGTTCACCGACATCCATGCCGGCCGCCAGCTCGCCGCCGGCCTGCTGCTGCAGGCGCTGCCCGCCGGCAATGCCGAACAGGAAAATGACTTCGCCCATCTCGAGGCCCTGACCCATACCATCAAGGCGGAAGAACTGCTGCAGCTGGATGCCCACGAAGTGCTGTACCGGCTCTACAACCAGGAAGCGGTGCGGGTGTTCGATCCCCAGCCGGTCAGCTTCAAATGTACCTGTTCCCGGGAAAAGTGCGAGCAGTCACTGTTGCAGGTGGGGCGGGAAGAAGCCTACGATATTTTGAAAGAGCGTGGCCAAATTGAAATGCATTGCGACTACTGCGGCCACCAATATCGTTTCGATGGTACTGATTTGCAGACATTATTTAATAACCTGCCGACATTGCATTAACATTCGCGGATAACAAAAAGGGGCTTTTCGTCCCTTTTTGCTTAATTCGCCGCGCAAAATTGCAAATTTTGAAGCTGATCCCCTAAATGCCGCCTAATACCTGATATTCTCTTGTCCTAAAACAACACTAATAAAATGATCACCCAACCCCTCTGTACCCAGGAGATAACAATGACGTCCAAGGCGCAACAATTAGGCCTTTCCCAATACGGTATTACCGACGTAACCGATATCCTTTACAACCCTTCCTATGAACAGTTGTTCGAGGAAGAAACCCGTGCAGATTTAGAAGGCTACGAAAAGGGCGTGGTAACCAGTCTGGGCGCTGTTGCGGTGGACACCGGCATCTTTACCGGCCGCTCTCCGAAAGACAAGTACATAGTGCGTGACGATGTGACCCGCGACACCGTGTGGTGGGCCGATCAGGGCAAGAACGACAACAAGCCCATGACGCAGGAAACCTGGGAGCACCTCAAGGGCCTGGTGACCCGCCAGTTGTCCGGCAAGCGCCTGTTCGTGGTAGACACCTTCTGCGGTGCCAACCCGGACACCCGCCTGTCCGTGCGCTTCGTCACCGAAGTGGCCTGGCAGGCCCACTTCGTGAAGAACATGTTCATCCGTCCCACCGAAGCAGAGCTGCAAAGCTTCGAGCCCGACTTCGTGGTGATGAACGGCGCCAAGTGCACCAACCCCGACTGGAAAGAGCAGGGCCTGAACAGCGAAAACTTCGTGGCCTTCAACCTGACCGAGCGCATGCAGCTGATCGGCGGTACCTGGTACGGCGGCGAAATGAAGAAAGGTATGTTCTCCATGATGAACTACCTGCTGCCGCTCAAAGGCATCGCTTCCATGCACTGCTCCGCCAACGTGGGCAAGGACGGCGATGTGGCCATCTTCTTCGGCCTCTCCGGCACCGGCAAGACCACCCTGTCCACCGATCCGCACCGCCAGTTGATCGGTGACGACGAGCACGGCTGGGACGACGACGGTGTGTTCAACTTCGAAGGCGGCTGCTACGCCAAGACCATCAGCCTGAGCCAGGAAAACGAGCCGGAAATCTATGCCGCCATCCGCCGCGATGCACTGCTCGAGAACGTGACCGTGCTGGCCGATGGCACCATCGATTTCAACGATGGCAGCAAAACCGAGAACACCCGGGTTTCCTACCCCATCTACCATATCGACAACATCGTCAAGCCGGTGTCCAAGGCCGGTCACGCCAAGAAGGTGATTTTCCTCACCGCCGACGCCTTCGGCGTACTGCCGCCGGTGAGCAAGCTGACCCGGGAGCAGGCCCAGTACCACTTCCTGTCCGGCTTCACCGCCAAGCTGGCCGGTACCGAGCGTGGCATCACCGAGCCGACCCCCACCTTCTCCAGTTGCTTCGGCGCGGCCTTCCTGAGCCTGCACCCAACCCAGTACGCGGAAGTGCTGGCCAAGCGCATGGATGCGGTGGGCGCCGAAGCCTACCTGGTGAACACCGGCTGGAACGGTACCGGCAAGCGGATTTCCATCAAGGCGACCCGCGCCATCATCAACGCCATCCTCGACGGCACCATCGAAAACGCCGAGTTCGTGACCCTGCCCTACTTCAACGTGGCCATCCCCACCGAGCTGCAGGGTGTGGAAGACGGGTCCATTCTGGATCCGCGCAACACTTACGCCGACCCGGCCCAGTGGGACGCCAAGGCCCAGGATCTGGCCAAGCGTTTCGTGGACAACTTCGAGAAGTTCACCGACACCGCCGAGGGCAAGGCCCTGGTGGCCGCCGGCCCGCAGCTGTAAGCGAACGGCACAACAAACCATCCAGCCCCGGCCACCGCCGGGGCTTTTTTGTGTTCTTCCCTCGACTCAGGGCAAAACCTATCGTAGACGCGAATTTATTCGCGTGGAAAAACAACGTCATGCCCCGGGGGGAATTCCCGTCATTAACATCGCGGCGTGTATCTCTCCGTGATTGGCATTCAGTGGCATGGCGGGAGCAATATCGAAGGGCTCTGATGGGCGACACAGCAAAAAGAGCGCTCGAGGCGCTCTTTTAATGCCGGCATCGGCCGAGTCTGTGCTTCCGCTACACCCGGTGCTTGTGGCTCCGGTCCACACTACCCGCCCGATAAGGCCCGGTGTGCTCGGTGGGGCTGGCCGGGGGGATGAACCCGGTTCGCAACAGGATCCGAAGGTGTCGGCCTGTTTGTTCCCAGAAGGTGAAGCCATATTAGCGTCAAAACCGGGGTGAGTGGTTGCAAAGACGTCCTTAAAAAACACCCTTTTAGCAATAACTCTCCTCGCATATACTCAACCAAGAGTAATTATTGTTATAGGACCAAATTCTTGAGCAACCTTCTCCAACTCGACCGCACCGACAGGCGTATTCTGGAGCTGATGCAGCGCCACGGCCGCATCAGCAACCTGGAGCTGGCCGAACGAGTCGGCCTGTCTCCCTCTCCCTGTTCACGCCGGGTCAAGGCGCTGGAAGAGGCGGGGCTTATTGCCGATCACGTCACCCTGCTTGATGCCGCCAAGCTGGGTCTCTCGCTGCAGGCCTATATCCATATCTCCCTGGATCGGCACACCCCGGAGCGGTTCGAGGCCTTCGATGCGGCCATACTGAGCTTTCCCGAGGTGCTGGAATGCGACCTGATCACCGGTACCGAAGCCGACTACCAGCTCAAGGTGATAGTGCGCGACATGGAGCACTACCAGCAGTTCCTGCTGGGCAAGCTGACCCGGCTGGAGGGGGTGACCGGGGTACGCTCCAGCTTCGTGCTGCGGCGGATCAAGCGGGAAACCGCCCTGCCGCTGGATCATCTGGGGTAAATCAGGTCAAACCTGGCGGGAGCGGAGCAGGAGGAACACCACCATGATGAGCTGCGATCAGCATGACTACCTCGAAGTCGCCTGCCTGTATCGCTACCGGGTCCGGCTGACCCTGACCTCGGGTGAGCGGCTGACAGGCATCGCCTTCGACACCCGCCGCGACGCGGATCGGCAGGAGTGCCTGCTGCTGGGCACCAATGAGGCCAAGCAGCTGGTACGGCTGGCGGACATGGCCCGCATGGAAGCGGTCACGGACAACCCCCACTTCCGGGTGATCGATTTCGACTGAGTCATGCCGGTCGCGTCGCATGAGCCCGCTGGCACTGGTTCAGTCGGCAAAATCCATCGACAGGAACAGCCGCCGGTAGCCGGTGGGCACCGGCGGCGAGCGGTGCCAGAGACCCTGCCCTTCCTCCCCTTGCCAACCGTCGCCCTTCATCAGCGCCACCTCGCCCACCGCCAGTTGCTGCCATTGATCCGGCTCCCGCCCTCCTTCCACCAACAGCTGGTTGCGCTGCTCCTGGTTGAGCCAGTGAGTGCCCGGGCCGGAATAGGTGCTCACCAGCCGGCAAGGCAGCCGGTCCACATGGAAACGTGGGCACATGGCGGTTTGCAGGCTGGCCAGGCGAACCCCCACCCGGGGCAGATCGAACAGACAGGCGAACATCTCCGCCAGTTGCTGCACGTCGGCGGCCAGGGCCTCCCGACCGGGCAGATCCGGCAGTTGCCCGGCCAGCTCGCTCGCCACCACCTCGGCCGGCACCCGCTCGCGCACGCTCACCCGGCTGCCCGCCTGCAGCAGCCGCTGCACATAGTCGTCCACCCCGGCCGGCAAGGGCCGCTGCCACACCGCCAGGTTGCAGTCGGGCTCGTAGATCCTGGTGAGGGTGGCGGGATCGCCGCCCTGCACACTGACGGGGGCGAAACAGGACAACAGCTGATCGGTAATGCTCATAACCGGGGCTCCTTGCTGATACACGGGGTGAACAGTTTGTGTTATGTTATAACAATCAAACCATCATAAGCCATGGCAAGCAAGCGGAGCAAACACAATGTCCAGCCCTTCCCCCCTCCCCGTGACCGTGCTGTCCGGTTTTCTCGGCGCCGGCAAGACCACGGTGCTGAACCATATCCTCAACAACCGCCAGGGCCTGCGGGTGGCGGTGATCGTCAACGACATGAGCGAGGTGAATATCGACGCCGCCACCGTGCAGCAGCAGGTGAGCCTGCACCGGGGCGAAGACCGGCTGGTGGAAATGAGCAACGGCTGCATCTGTTGTACCCTGCGCGAGGATCTGCTGCTGGAGGTGCGCCGGCTGGCCGGCGAAGGCCGCTTCGACTGCCTGGTGATCGAATCCACCGGCATCTCGGAGCCCTTGCCGGTGGCCGAAACCTTTACCTTCGAGGGCGAGGACGGCAGCCGCCTGCACGACATCGCCCGGCTCGACACCCTGGTGACGGTGGTGGACGCCGTCAACTTCCTGGCCGACTTCCAGGCCGCCCAGGCCCTGGCCGAGCGGGGCGAGAGCCTGGGCGAGGACGATGAGCGCAGCGTGACCGACCTGCTGATCGAGCAGGTGGAATTCTGTGACCTGCTGCTGGTGAGCAAGACCGATCTGGTGAGTCCGGCGCAACTGGCGGAGCTGACCGCCATCCTCGCCCGGCTCAACCCCGAAGCCGAGATCCTGCCCATCCGCCAGGGCCGGGTGGCGCTGGACAAGGTGCTGGCCACCGGCCGTTTCGACTTCGAACGCGCCGCCCGCGCCCCCGGCTGGCTGCAGGAACTGCGCGGCGAACACCGCCCGGAAACCGAGGAATACGGTATCGGCAGCTTTGCCTATCGCGCCCGCCGCCCCTTCCACCCCCAGCGCTTCTTCGACTTTCTGCACCGCCCCAAGGACCAGGGCCGGCTGCTGCGTTCCAAGGGCTTTTTCTGGCTGGCCAGCCGGCCCGATTTTGCCGGCCAGTGGAACCAGGCCGGCGGCATCGCCTACCACGGCGGCGCCGGCCTGTTCTGGCAGGCGGTGCCGAAGGCAGACTGGCCCCAGGACGAAGAAAGCCGGGAGCATATCCTGGCCAGTTGGGTCGAGCCCTACGGCGACCGCCGCCAGGAACTGGTGTTTATCGGCCAGGGCCTGGACCAGGCCGGGCTATGCCGCGAGCTGGACGCCTGCCTGCTGACCGACGAGGAACTGCGCCCGGGCCCCAGCGCCTGGCAACAACTGCCCGACCCCTTCCCGGCGTGGTTGGACTGAAACAGATTTGGTTCTGGTTCTCACGGTGATGGCGGGCGTATCCTTAAAGGATCAAGCTATCACCGGATCAGTAAAATTTCCTGATATTGAATATCAACTGTGACTCATCAAAATTCTCCCCTAGGGTGTGGGAAAAACCAACGTCAATGGCCGCATTATGACCAATATAGTAACTATTCAAAACCGCACTACCCTGAGTTAGCTCACTCTGTCTCAACTCATTAAAAGATAGCCAATATTTGACTTGAAGCTTGGAGCCATTGGCAAGATAGAGAAAGGCTCCTATATCTACTTGAGGACTCATCCAGACTGCATGGGAATTCATTGACAGATCAGAGCCAACCGAAGCATAGGGCAGCACCGACGAACCAATGTCAAGCGCAGCACCCAGGGCAGCAGAGACACGAAACCTTCTGTTCCTCTGATATGATTCATATCCTCCCCTTTCCCAACCCAACTTGAACCGCCCGGAAACGCCTCCCACAATCTCATCATATGGTATATAGCTTTCAATGCCGTACAGAGTCATTTCATCCAGATAAATATCGTTACCCTTGATACCAGCAGTGAATTTCATCACCTCTAGAGAAGATTCACTAAGAGCATTACGGTTATCATCAGTAACCATATGGGAGGCGGGTAGCCAAGATATCAGCAAGTGGCTTCCCTCCTTCTGCAACCTGCTACCAAAAATAATTTGAGCATCGGCCGAACGATTGAGTGGATTTTTATAGGTTGACAGATCCATCATATAATCGCCGACTATTTCCCTTTCTAGTTCCAGTCGCATCCTGTTGTGTTCATACTGTCGATAGTCAATAGCACCATCGAAGTAAAGCCAGTCATTCAGTGCTTTTTGATACTCATGAAAGAGATACTGCTCTTCAGCACCTTGGAAAAAGGATGAAATCCTGGAGTCCTGTTTTTTTCCTGCTAGAGCAATAAAAACATTCTGCTTTTCTTGATAACTAAAACTGTCGCCAAATGCCCTGACCCGCCACCCTACCGAGGGTGATACTTGAATGGATTTTACCATATCTGCCTCACTCACATACTTGATGATATCGAGAGGACTAAGCCATTCTTTACTATGCTTATTCAAGGATGGTTCAGCCAGGCTAAGAATATCCAGCGTCAAGGTAGCGCAGTTATTAGTGTGAAAGTAATAATCAATATTCTTATCCTTCAACTCCCACATGTGAAGGCGGATAAATTCCTTATCAAACTCGTTCAGTGCGAGATCGTACTCATAGACGTTCCTTCCTTCAATATCCTTGTAATAGCGTCGAGCCTCCTCGTATGGTGAGATGATGAAATACCCTTCCTTTCCTGTCACCAGTGACTCAAACATGATCTTAGGCAGATTGAATCCATCCACCTCGGTAAAATAAGACACTGCATGAGCAAGCTTATCTTCAGCATCTTTCATTTTCAGAAACGAATGCCCCATAAAGCTGCTTGGACTCACAATATTCTCGGAAGCATATACCAGGCTCACTTCATCGGCGGGAACTGAATCCAGATAGGTCTGGAGACCCTCACAGTGCTCAAAGGTAGGACTTGGCTGACGGAGGTATCTGGAAAACCAGAGAGAACGAGCCGGGAAATGACATAAATATTCCTGTCTTCCCTCCTTATCGATATAGGCTGCAATGTTCAGCCTGAACTCCTGTTCAATGCTAGCCTCCTTACCGGATAGGATAAAAGACTGGTCTGTGATCCTGGGTCTCCCCTCCTGAAAGTGGAACAAAGACGAGAGCTGGACCTGCTCCTGATAAGCCAGTCCACTGAAAGATATGGCAGCTTCTTCAGTCCATCCGTCATAACCAACCAAAAAAAAAGAAGCCAGCAGGCTTCTTTTTAAATATATCGACAGGTTCATTATTGAACGCATTTAATCTCAACGGAATCCTGATAACGCCACATTTTTTCGGTAGCGTAGTCGGTAGTTGAACCAAATGCTCCGCCAGAAAGGATGTTGACGAAGAAAGTAGGCTCAACCTCTTTGTTCAGTGCTATTTGCTGTTCGCAGCCCGCCGTTTTCACAGTCAGCGTCTTATCCTTGTTCTCTTTCTTTACGGTGATGATGCCAGGCGCATTCTGAACACGGCCATCAATCTCAACTTCAAGCTTCTGAGATGAAGAAGACATAACGTTGATACGCTGAGTATCGTCGGTCAGAATACTGGCACAACCTGAAAGAGTCACCACAAGGCCAGCCGTGGCAACAAACTTGACTTTTTTCATTGTTTTAGTTCCGCGCTTTATATGTTATCTATTTGAGTCTCCAATTATCCCGCTGCGACAGATTTTGTCAAGCTTAAGAAATGACGGTTACACAAAAACATTAAAAGATGAATTGCCATGCAATCCATAAATTCACACTTCACTAATAACTAAATAACGGTTTCGAATAGTAGAGCACTATCGGCGGACCGGGTGCCGCTAAGCCAGGAATGGCGTGGTGGAGCCCCCAGAGATGGGTTCACGGCGTATCTACGTGTGGTGCCCGGTCAATGTAGCAGTATTAGGATCACTCGTCCCTCAGAATACAGTAGAGTGCTTTTCACACTCCGTAGCACAGATTCATTTATCAGGTAAATCAAGCTGTTATGAAATTCAACAAGGTGTTCTCTCGTCTGTACAAATTCCCGTCCCCTGACCATCATTCTGTGGCATTGAAGTCCCTTCCCTCTTCCCCGGCGCTGGGACACAATAGCCGACACTTTTCAGGCCACCGAAACTAGCGTATGAAAACCAACCTGATCACCCGTGCCGGCTGGCACAAGCTGGACGACGAGCTCAAGCACCTGTGGAAGGTGGAACGGCCGGCGGTGACCCAGGCGGTGTCGGAAGCCGCCGCCCTGGGCGACCGCAGCGAAAACGCCGAATACATCTACGGCAAGAAGCGGCTGCGGGAAATCGACCGCCGCATCCGCTACCTGATGAAGCGGCTGGAGGCGGTGAAAATCGTCGACCACGACCCGCGCCAGAACGGCAAGGTGTTCTTCGGCGCCTGGGTCGAGCTGGAAAACGAAGAAGGCGACAGGGTGCGCTACCGCATCGTCGGCCCCGACGAAATCGACACCAAAAACAACCATATCACCATCGACTCGCCCATGGCCCGGGCGCTGATCGGCAAACAGGTGGACGACGAGGTACGGGTAAATACCCCCTCGGGCGTCAGGGAGTGGTATATCAACCACATTAGATACAGCCCCTTCGAAGACTGATTGCCGCCCCATCTCGGCAGATAAATAACTGCTCCGAATGGTAGGTCACGACCGGCAGCGACCGGGTTCCGCTAAGCAGACCCTCCGCGCCAGGGATGGGTTCACGGCGTGTCTGCGTGCGGGACCAGGTCGATGTTGCACTACCAGGCTCAGTGAGCTATCGCCACAGCGCCCTTGCCCTGAAATGCAAAACCCCCGGCCATTGGGCCGGGGGTGTCACCAGTTATGCCGTGAACCGCTGAAAACCACCGGGCATCAGCCTGACACCGGTTTCTGGTATCCAAGCGGCTCGACCGCTTCCTCACCTTGCTCCGTTGTTTCCACAGCCGGTACCCGGGCCTGATGATGGGCGATGCACTGCGGTCTCAGTTCGGCAGCAAAATCCTGGTATACCCAGCGCAGCAGTGAAACGGCCATGATGAACAGTACGGGTATCATCGGCAGCGCAACGAGCACCGTTGACGACTGCACCGCCTGCAAACCGCCCACCGACAGCAGGCCAATACCAACCACGGCCAGTAGCAGGGTCCACAGGATACGGTTCCAACGTGCCGGCTCCTGATACCCGGTAATATCCTTGGTACAAATGGCCGCCAGCATATAGGCCGAAGAGTCGACCGTCGTCGCCAGGAACACAAAGCACAGCAGCGTAAAAATGGGAAGCACCAGTGCGGAATTGGGCAGCGTCTGCAACACGGCCACCACCGTCGCCGGAATGCCCTCTTCGGCGAGAATGGCCTGCAGATTGAGCGTGCCGTTGATATCGATATCAATGGCGTAGCCACCCCAGATGGCAAAAAAGGCCCAGCATCCGACGCTTCCCCAGGTCACACCATGCAGTATCAGCTCCCGGATGGTCCGGCCACGCGATATCCGAGCCACAAACAGCCCCATCATGGGCGCATAGGCAATCCACCATGCCCAGTAGAACATGGTCCAGCCTTCGGGAAATCCGCCCTGCTCAATGGGATCGGTCCAGAAGTTCATACGGAAAAAATTATCCATAAACAGCCCGATGCTGTTGGTCCAGAGCTTGAGCAAAAAGACGGTAGATCCGGCCACCAGCACAAAGCCGAGCAACACCAGGGCCAACACGGCATTGATATTGGAAAGCGCCTGTATCCCCTTGTTCAGGCCGTTGTAAACGCTCCAGGAGATCATCAGGATCCAGGCGGCGAGGATAAACATCTGCAAACCGAAAGAGTCCTCAAAGCCAAACATGGTCTGAAACAGCTTGGATACCAGTGGCACAGAAAGCCCCAGTGAGGTGCCGACACCGCCCACTATCGAAAATATCACGGTGACGTCGATGATCTTTCCGATAATGCCGTCGACCCTATCCCCCAAGACCCCACGGCAGGCTTCACTCAGGCGCAGTACATTGACCCTGCGCACATAGAGCGCATAGCCTATCGGCAGCGCGGGCATCAGATACAGGGCCCAGGGTACTATACCCCAGTGAAACATCGGGTACATGGCGGCCCACTCAACCGCGGTAGGAGTATCCGGCTGCACCCCGAGCGGAGGGGTCGTCATAAAGTAAAGCGGTTCAATAAAGGCCCAGTTACAGATGGATATGCCGATCCCGGCACAAAAAAGCATCGCTATCCAGGACACCGTATTGAACTCGGGTTTATCTTCCGCCGCGCCCAGCTTGATTTTTCCCACCGGGCCGAAGGCCAGCCAGCACATGAAAAAGAAACTGCCGACCACAGACAGCAGATAAAGCCAGCCGAATTCGCCCGTCACCCAGTTCAGCATCGCCGCTACTATTTCCTTGCCTGCAACAGGGTTGATCACCAGAGGGACACTGGCGGCCAGAATAAGAATGGCGGCGGGCCAGAGAATGGCGGGATCGACCGCCATTTTGTTATGTTGATGTTTGTTCATATGATATACCTATCAAATTATTCCCTGATAATATTGCCGGGCCAATAACCACGACCAAGGGCCCGGCAACCTTCCCTCTCGGTTCAGAAAATCAAAAACCGCTGGTTTTAAAACACACCACCTTGGTCTCGGTCATTTCCTGAATAGAGAACTTCACACCTTCCCTGCCAATACCCGAGTGTTTAACTCCACCGAAGGGCATGGCATCGATACGGTAATCGGAACTGTCATTAATCATCACCCCGCCAACCTCGAGGCGACGAATGGCAGAGAATGCCTTGTTGATATCCTGGGTAAATACACCGGCATGCAGCCCGAAGTTAACACCATTGGCTTTATCGATAGCCTCATCAAAGCTGTCGAACGGCTCAACCATGACCACGGGGCCGAAAATCTCCTCCCGGGCCAGGCGACAGTTACCCGGCACCTTCTCGAGTATGGTCGGAAGATAGAAGGCCCCATTGCGCTCCCCCCCGCAGAGCAGGCGGGCGCCGTTGGCAAGGGCTTCGTTAACCCAGCTTTCCACCCGCTCGGCCTCGGACAGGCTGATCATGGGGCCGACATCGGTCTCTTCGCTCTGCTTGCTGCCGACCCGCAGGCTGCGGGTCCTGTCCACCAGGGTGTTGAGGAATTCGCCGTAGCGTGCGCTGTGCACATAAACACGCTGCACACCGAGGCAGTTTTGCCCGGCGGCCCAGAAGGCGCCGGAAATGATTGCCTCGACCGCCAGCTCCAGATCCGCATCATCGAGCACCAGCGCCGGAGAACTGGCGCCCAGCTCCATGCTCATTTTCTTCAGCCCGGCTTTTTGCATCAGTGCCTTGCCGGAGCCCAGCCCGCCGGTAAATGAAATCATGCGCACATCGCCATGGGTGATCAGGTGCTCCCCCATGTCTTCCGGAAATCCCGGCAGCACGGAAAGCACGCCATCGGGCAAGCCCGCCTGGGCAAAGGCTTCGGCCAGCAGCAGGGCGCTCAGGGGGGTTGCCGGGGCGGGCTTCACAATAATGGCGTTACCACTGGCCACCGCGGGCCCTATCTTGTGTGCAACCAGGTTGAGCGGATCGTTAAAGGGCGTGATCGCCACAATGAGCCCCACCGGGAAGCGATAGTAGTAACCGACGCGCCCCTCGCTACCCGGCATTTGATCGAATGAAATGGTCTCGCCGTTGATACGCCGCGCTTCTTCGGCGGAAAGTCTTAAGGTCTGTATGCAGCGATTCACTTCCTTGGTGGCTTCCCGCCGGGTTTTACACCCTTCCGAAAGGATGGTTTCGATATAGACATGGCGGTTGTTTTCAACAACGTCCGCCGCACCGTTCAATATTCTCATTCGTTCGTGCACCGGCATCGCGGCCGCCACTTCCGCACCGGCCTTTCCCTTGCGGATGGCCTCAAGCACATGGGATTCCTGGGCGGAAGCAATTCTGGTAATCAGGCTGTTTCCCTCGGCATTGAACAGGTCGTAGGTGTTATCCATGCCGACCCATTGCCCGGACAGAAACAGTTTTCCTTCCATAGACTCTACAGATATTGACTTCATGGTCATTTTCCAATCACAAAGCGAGTAATGCCATTAAAAAAGAGAATGGATCTTTTAATGGTTCAGATTTGATGGCGATGAATATTGATAAGATCGATCAGGATGGAATATCCCGTTTCTGTTTTTCCGGCGCCGGGCCCGATCAGGGTGATGGGGCCGGCCAGGTCGCATTCATAGGTGATGGCATTCAGCGCCCCGCCAACGCCGGCCAGCGGATCGGTGAGCGGAATGGCAACCGGCCCCACACTGGCCTGAACACTGCCGCCTTCGCGCCTGCACCTGGCCAGCAGCTTCCAGATTTTGCCTTCGCGTGACGCCTGGGCAATATCCTCCGGTGAAATATCACGAATGCCCCGGCAGGGAATGTCTTCCCGCTTGAGGGGAATGCCCATCACCACATTGGCGAGGATGGCCGTCTTGTACTGGGCATCGTACCCTTCCACATCGTTGGTAGGATCGGCTTCCGCATAGCCTTTTGCCTGGGCCTCGGCCAGGGCTTCGTCGTAACTTACCCCTTCGGCCATGCGGGTCAGCATAAAGTTGGTGGTGCCGTTCAGGATGCCCCTGACTTCGCCGATGTCATTGCCGGACAGCGCGACCAACGGCATGCGCAAGGCCGGCGTTCCGCTCATCACGGTGCCTTCAAAGCCCCAGCGCACGCCATGCGCCTCCGCCATCCGCGCGAGGCTTTCATAGGCGAGCGATACCGGGCCCTTGTTGCTCATCACGACATGTTTCTTGCATTCAAACGCCAGGCGGCAATGGTCGATGGCCGGCTGGCCCGTTTTGCCATCCGTGAAAGTCAGCTCGACCACGGTGTCGGCATTGCTCTCCCTGATCGTTGTAAAACTGTCCCAGCCACGGATCAGGCCCGGCTCGTCGGGGTAGTTGTCGAGGGAGCCGGTGGCACGGACGGCGTTCAGCAACGCGGGAATATTGAGCCCGTGCGGGTGATAGAGAGCCCCCTTCATCAGGTCCGATACCGCGACGATGCGGGCGTCGAAACCCAGCCCTTCGCGTAGCGAGGCGGCCTTGTCATGCAGTATCTCGGCGAGCCCTTGCCCAACGACACCGAAGCCCAGTATTGCAACTTTATGCGTCATAAATCTTCCTTGCTTTAATTAAGAGTGGAACAGGGTCACATGGCTGCGACTGGAGCCAACCATGCGACATATTGAATATCCTTAAAGAGATTTCCGCAGCTGGTCGAACGCCTGCTTCAGATCCGCCAGCAGGTCGTCCGTGTCTTCAATACCCACCGAGATGCGCACCAGGCCTTCGGAGATACCCAGGGCCAGCCGTTCCTCCAGCGTGTTTTCCACGTGGCTGGTGGTTCTTGCCGGGCCATATATGGTTTCCACCGCGCCGAGGTTGCCGGCCCGATTGGCATAGACCAGTTTTGGCAACAGTATCTTTACCGCGTCCATGCCGTGCCTGAGGACAAAACTGACGATACCGCCGAATCCCTTCATCTGGCTTGCGGCGATGTCATGACCCGGGTGCTCCGGCAATCCCGGATAGTTGACCTGCTCGACCAGCGGCTCGCCTTGCAGATAACGTGCAAGGGCCATGGCACTGGCTTCCTGCTGGCGCACCCGCAGCTTGAGCGTTTTCATGCCGCGGATGATCATGTAGGCGGAGAAGGCATCGAGGGAGGAGCCGTTGATTTCCCGATAGTGCGCCACCCGCTGCATGAGCTCGCCAGAGCCGCACACCACGCCGCCCATCACATCCGCGTGGCCGCTCAGGAACTTGGTGGCGCTGTGCAGCACTATGTCCACCCCCAGCGCCAGGGGGTTCTGATTGAGTGGCGTGGCGAAGGTGTTGTCAATAATCACCAGGGCGCCGGCCGCCTTGCCGGCACGGGCCAGCCGTTCGATATCCAGGATCTTCAGGGTGGGGTTGGTCGGCGTTTCCAGGTAGAGCACCGTGCAGCCTTCGGCGATTTCGCTTTCCAGCAGGGCCATGTCTTCCGTTGGGCAGAGCCGCACCTCCACCCCCATGCCCGGGAGAAACTCGTCGAAAATCTTGTTGGTGCCGCCGTAGGTATCCTTGACGGAAACCACCCGATCGCCGGGCCGCAGGAAGGTATAAAGCGTGCTGCTGATCGCGGCCATCCCGGTTGCAAAGGCAACGGCATTTTCGGCGCCTTCCAGCACGCACATTTTTTCTTCCAGGGCGCGCACCGTGGGGTTGCTCATGCGGCTGTAAATATGCCCCGGCTTCTCACCCATGGCGACGTCATACCACTCGTCGATATCGTCATACTGAAAGGCGGCGCTGAGCATGATGGGCACCTGGGTGGCGTTATGGGCAAGCGCGGTTTTTTCTCCGGCCCAAACCACTTTGGTACCTGCGCCGGCGTTTTTGTAATCGGCATTGTTCATGGATGCTGTTCCTTTTTACTATTAAATCATTACCTTGCAACGGGGCTTCCGAGCCGTTGGGAAAGGCCGTTGCATTAGCAAACCGTTGGCAACCGACCAGGGTCACCGCTATCGTCCACCCTCGGTTCGGGTGCGGAATTGATACCCTGGCGTTACGCACCGGCACCAAAAACATTCATTTATTTACCGTTTTCATTGGCATCTGTTTCTTTAAACCGGTTTCCTGTAGCCTTCCTGCCAAGAATGGCCGAAATGAAATAAATCCGGAAACGAATAAAAAACGGCCTTAGGGGTCGTTTTGCTAATGGGTTGCTTTGGTGACAGCCCTGCTGTTCACGGATGACAACAAGCCCTCACTGGAAGAGTGTTGATATGCAAGCGGAATGGCATTTATGAAAAGCAAGGCACTGCCCCCCCTGAACTGGCTGCGCTCCTTTGAAGCGGCGGCCAGGCTGCTCAGCTTTACCCAGGCGGCCAACGAGCTGCATATGACGCAAGGCGCCATCAGCCAGCAGATAAAAAGCCTGGAAGCGCAGCTGAACACCCCGCTGTTCAAACGGCAGGCCCGCAGCATCGAACTGACGGAAGAAGGCCTAGCCTATCTGCCGATTGTGCACGGCGCCATCCAGAAGCTGATGATCGCCACCAACGAGATTTTTGGTGAAGGACACCGCAAACAGGTCAAGATCCGGGGCAGCATGGCGTTTTTCAGCTACTGGCTGAATGCACGCCGGCTGGCCTCTTTTCAGGCGGAGCACCCGGACATCAACCTGCAGCTGAACACCGATATCTGGCTGCGGCAGGAGGAGATTGCGGGAGACCTGGAAATCCGCTGGGGCAAGGGACAATGGACGGGCGTTAAGGTCGAAAGGCTCAGCAGGGATACCCTCTTTCCGGTCTGCGCTCCGGCGCTGCTGGCCAGGCAGCCGCTGCGGCAGGTGGACGACCTGCGCCATCATGAATTGCTGCATGTGATGGGCTATGAGGAAGGCTGGGGAGAATGGCTGCAGTTTGCCGAGGCGACGCGCGTCAACCCTTCCGAAGGCATGCAGTTCGACACCTACGCCTGCGTGCTGCACCTGGTGGAATCCGGCTTCGGCGTTGCCCTTGGCCGGCTGTCGCTGGTGGAAGACCAGCTAAGGGATGGCACCCTGATAGCCCCCTTCAGCCAGCGGCTTCCCAGCAGCGAGGACTTCTACCTGGTGTACCCGCAGGAAGGCTTTTCCAACCCTTATGCCAGACGCTTCGCCGACTGGCTGCTCAGGAACACCAGCGGCCGTTCATTGCCGCCTTAGCCTGCGGACAGCGGGCGTCCGATGCGGCCGGGCCGGACCAGCCAACCGGTTGCCGAAAACCCGAACATGGTTTTCATGACCCGCCATCGCTTGTAGAGTACGGCACATGTTTCCGAGAACGTCTGGAAAGTGCCGGCTTAGTCGTTGTTGATTCAAGCGGTAGCCAAGTGGACGACGAGGTAGGGGTACCCCCCCCTCGGGCGTCAGGGAGTGGTACATCAACCACATTAGATACACCCCCTTCGAAGACTGATTTATGACCAATATCAACCAATTACTGGCGCAGGAACTGACCGTTGCGCAAGCCCAGGTAGACGCCGCCGTGCGCCTGCTGGACGAAGGCGCCACCGTGCCCTTTATTGCCCGCTACCGCAAGGAAGTGACCGGCGGCCTGGACGACACCCAACTGCGCAACCTGGACAGCCGCCTGGGCTACCTGCGCGAGCTGGAAGACAGGCGCGCCGTCATCCTCAAGTCCGTCGACGAACAGGGCAAGCTCACCGAGGCGCTCAAGGGCGAGCTGCTGGCCGCCGACACCAAGACCCGGCTGGAAGATCTCTACCTGCCCTACAAGCCCAAGCGCCGCACCAAGGGCCAGATTGCCATCGAAGCCGGACTGGAACCCCTGGCCGACAGCCTGTTCAAGGACCCGAACCAGGATCCGCAGCGGCTGGCCGAGGGCTATATCAAGGCCGATGCCGGCATAAACGACGCCAAATCGGCGCTGGACGGCGCCAAATACATACTGATGGAGCGCTTCGCCGAACAGGCGGATCTGCTGGAGGCGGTGCGCCGCCATATGTGGCAGCACGCCCTGTTGCAGGCGCGGGTGATCGGCGGCCAGGAGCAAGGCGGCGCCAAGTTCAAGGACTACTTCGAGCACCAGGAGCCGATCGCCAAGGTGCCTTCCCACCGGCTGCTGGCCATGCTGCGCGGCCGCAACGAAGGGGTGCTGAGCTTAAGCCTGGTGGTGGAAACCGAGGCCGACAGCCACCCCTGCGAAGGCATCATCGCCCGCTTGGTGGGCTGGCAGCACCGGAACCGCGCCGCCGACCAATGGCTGGCCGGGGTGATCGGCTGGACCTGGCGGGTGAAGCTCTCGCTGCAGATGGAAACCGAGCTGCTGGGCCAGGCCCGGGAGCAGGCGGAGGAAGAAGCCATCCGGGTGTTCGCCCTCAACCTGCAGGATCTGCTGATGGCCGCCCCCGCCGGCGCCCGGGTGACCATGGGCCTGGATCCGGGCATCCGCACCGGGGTCAAGGTGGTGGTGGTGGACGGCACCGGCAAGCTCTTGGAGCAGGCCACCGTGTATCCCTTTGAGCCGCACAAGAAGGTGGAGCAGAGCCTGCGCACCCTGGGCGAGCTGTGCCGCCGCCATAAGGTGAGCCTGGTGAGCATCGGCAACGGCACCGCCTCCCGCGAGACCGAGCGGCTGGTGGAGCAGCTGATGAAGCAGGCGCCCGAGCTCAAGCTGCAGAAGGTGGTGGTGAGCGAGGCCGGCGCCTCGGTCTATTCCGCCTCCGAGCTGGCCGCCAACGAGTTCCCGGATCTGGACGTATCCCTGCGCGGCGCCGTGAGCATCGCCCGCCGGCTGCAGGATCCCCTGGCCGAGCTGGTGAAGATTGATCCCAAGAGCATCGGCGTGGGCCAGTACCAGCACGACGTGTCCCAGACCCAGCTGGCCCGCAAGCTGGAGGCGGTGGTGGAAGACTGCGTGAACGCCGTGGGGGTGGACGTGAACATGGCCTCGGCGCCGCTGCTGGCGCGGGTGTCGGGCCTGACCCCGGCCCTGGCCCAGAACATAGTGGCCTTTCGCGACGAGCAGGGCGCCTTTGCCGAACGCAAGCAACTGCTGAAGGTGCCGCGCCTGGGGCCCAAGGCCTTCGAGCAGTGCGCCGGCTTTTTGCGCATCCGCGAGGGCAAGAACCCGCTCGACGCCTCCGCCGTGCACCCCGAGGCCTACCCGGTGGTGGAGCGCATCCTGGCCCGGCTGCAACAGCCGGTGAACGGCCTTATCGGCAACAGCGCCCAGCTCAAGACCCTGGACGCCCGCGACTACACCGACGAGCACTTCGGCCTGCCCACGGTGCAGGACATTTTGAAGGAGCTGGACAAGCCGGGCCGGGATCCGCGCCCCGAGTTCAAGACCGCCCGCTTTATGGACGGGGTGGAAAAACCTTCGGACCTGATCCCGGACATGGTGCTCGAAGGGGTGGTGACCAACGTCACCAACTTCGGCGCCTTTGTCGACATCGGCGTGCACCAGGACGGCCTGGTGCATATCTCGGCGCTGACCGACCGCTTTATCAAGGATCCGCGGGAAGTGGTAAAGGCCGGCGATATCGTCAAGGTGAAGGTGCTGGAGGTGGACCTGCAACGCAACCGCATCGCCCTGACCATGCGCCTGGAGCAGAGCGCCGCCGACCAGGCCGGCGGCAAACCGCGCCGGGATGAGCGCAACCAGGGCAGCCGGGGAACCGGCGGCAACAAGAGCCAGACCGGCAACCGCCCTGCCCGCCGCGAGCAACCCGCGCCCCAGGGCGCCATGGGCGCCGCATTGGCCGCCGCCTTGCAAAAGAAAAAGTAAGAAAAAGTAACAAAAAGGCCCGGGACGACCCGGGCCATTACAGCATATCGCCCCGCGAAGGCGGAGGCCCTGGCCCAGCCCAGCGCCCGGCAGGCTTCTTTCAGATGTTTCCCCCGCGAAGGCGGGGGCCAGGCCCAGCCCAGCGCCCGGCAGGATTCTTTCAGATGTTTCCCCCGCGAAGGCGGGGGCCCTGGCCCAGTCCAGCGCCCGGCAGGATTCTTTCAGATGTCTCCCCCGCGAAGGCGGGGGCCCTGGCCCAGTACAGCGCCCGGCAGGATTCTTTCAGATGTCTCCCCCGCGAAGGCGGGGGCCTGGCCCAGTACAGCGCCCGGCAGGATTCTTTCAGATGTTTCCCCCGCGAAGGCGGGGGCCCTGGCCCATTCCAGCGCCCGGCAGGATTCTTTCAGATGTCTCCCCCGCGAAGGCGGGGGCCCTGGCCCAGTACAGCGCCCGGCAGGATTCTTTCAGATGTTTCCCCCGCGAAGGCGGGGGTCCTGGCCCATTCCAGCGCCCGGCAGGATTCTTTCAGATGTCTCCCCCGCGAAGGCGGGGGTCCATAAACCGGTGCAAAATCTCAATATCAGGCCATATACTTCAACCCGCACACCAATCGACTATTTATTAACCAATCATTACCTTAAAACACAAAAAACGCACCACCGGCTAGACCCTGTTGGCACCTGCCGCTAAGCTGCTTTTTACAGCATATGGGGCGCTGCAACCCAAGGGCGGTAGCGTGTCTTTAAGAAATTTGCCATCACTCTCATTCCTGGCTGAAATTGCCGGCCAATAACAACGAAAGTGGGCTCTTAACGGCATTACCGCCCTGCTTAAGGACATGGGTATAAATCTGCGTGGTTTTAACATCCGAGTGCCCCAGTTGCTCCTGTACGGTACGAATATCCACACCCGCCTCCAGTAAATGCGTGGCAAAACTATGGCGCAGCGTATGGCAGGTAACATTCTTGCGGATCTTCGCATTTCGGGCTGCGCACTTAATCGCCCGGCGCAAGGTGGTTTCATCAAGGTGATGGCGGCGCAACAGCCTGGATTCTGGGTCTATGCTTAACTGATGCGAAGGGAACAGATAGTGCCAGCCCAGTTGACCGGGAGCACTTGGATATTTTCTCGCCAAGGAGTGTGGCAACCAGACACCTGCATAATCGGCAGTCTCTTTATCTTGTTGGTAATACTGTTCTACCAAGTGAATTTGCCCATGAAGTGCCGGCACAAGTTCACCCGCCAGGGTAACTCGACGATTTTTATTGCCTTTCCCTTGCCAGATCAATACAGACAAATAGTCAAAATCGATATCCTGTACCCGGAGGCGAATTGCTTCCATCAAACGCAAACCACTACCATAGAGCAGCTGGGCCAGCAATTTGTAACGAAGATCAACCAACGCCAACAGGGCTTGAACTTCGGCACGAGTCAGTACAACCGGTAATTTTTGTGGAGTATGAGACTTGTTAAAGTGTAGATCTTGAGACAGTGGCCGCTGTATGATATGGCGATACAGAAAACTCAAGGAGTTTAATGCTGTTGCCTGAGTTTTAACCGCAACATGGCGTTGATTAGATAAATATGACAGAAACTGTTCAACTTCAGTATCACCCAGCTGGTTCGGGTGCCGCTTATCATGGAATAGAATAAAAAACCTGATCCAATATAGATAGGTATCTATCGTTCGCTTGGCATATCGCCTGGACAGCATAAATTCACGCAGGTACTCAAAAAATGGTGAAGCCATGATGACCCCTTTTACATTTAGCTGTATAAATGAACAGTAGTTGTGATTGAGTGACTTTGCCACATACTCAAAGGCGACATGCACGAAATTTTTACCAAGATCCGGGGCTGAGCATAAAATGATCTTTTTTATCAATAAGTTGGAAAATCTAGCCCAGATCTTCCTTCTGGATAGAAGGCGAGACGCATGTACAAAAATCGGGCATCATGCCTTCTATTAAATTGTTAACTGTGTGTACGTATCGAGGTTTCTGTGAAGATAGAAAAAGCTAAGATCGAAGACTATCAAAAGTATTTGAACGAAAAATCAAGGCCTCCTAGTAAAGGTGGTAATACGAAAGCTCTGCACTCTCACGTGCTGATCATTGATGGAGAAAAATACAGCTTTATTGCGCTAGGTTCACAGCAGTGGGTATTCAAAACAGACCTCGTTAGCTTTGAGTACGAATTGAATGGGCAGTACAAGAACATTAAGAAAGAGACGCTTGTTACCTTCGATAAAAATGGCAAGGAAGTAGTGAGAGGTAATCGAGGCTTCAAAAAGCAGTTGCGCACTGCGGATGCTCGAATGCCGGTGAGTCGTCGTGAAATGAACAGTTAACAATCGCAGGCACGACGACGGCTTTTCCATTGCGGCTTCGCCTCCATTCCAAAGCCGCGCATGCTGCGGGCGTTATAGGTACATTGATGCGTGACCCCGTAGAGCGTATAGAGCAAGCCGAACATAGCATGATGTTTCTCGCGACATTTTCGAGATCATACTATTCGTTCTATGCAATCTGGGAGCATTTGGATAGTCTGGATGAAGGCGCGGGGTATCTTTTCCCTTTCAGGAGCATCTGCAATGCGCTCTTAGGGGATGCGGCGTTGTCGTGGTGCAAAGTGTTCGGCTCAAATGCGGAAGGCACCCACTGGAAAGCTGCGGCATTGAATAAGGATGATTTCCGTAAACAGTTATTCGAACAGCTTGGAGTAACTGATGCTGATTTCATGACGTACTGGCGAGAGATAAAACGGTTCAGAGACGAGGTTATAGCGCACTTCAACGTAAAAACTTTCGAATCAAACCATGCACCGTCATTTGATCTCGCAATGGAGTCCGCAGCAGTGGCGCACAGATTGCTGCGCTTACAGTTTCCAGAAACTGTTAATTATAAGGGGCCGTTGTGTTTGCACGAGTATGGAAGGCAAGTCTCAAATCGGATCATCGAACGGTTGCTGCTATAACAATGCCAGTCACGGCGACGGTTACTGCATTGCGGCTGCGCCTCCATTCCGTAACCGCGCGTGCTGAGCGGCGTTAGGTAGCAGAGGAAGTATCACCGTGAGCCTGAAACAGTTCTTCGAAAAAATTGGCGCTCCGCTCAAAAACTCTCGCTGGTCTTGGGGCGGCGTCCGCGAAGAAGGCACGGTAATTCTGCGCGTATGGCAAGATCGAAAAATCAAGCATGATGGCGCGCATTACATGCAGCTATCGCACCTCCAGAAATATGGTGAGGGGCAAGACAATCTCGGCTACATGGAGCGTCTCAGCCATATCCAACTCATCAAAGATGGAGCCAAGTGCTATATGGTCATGTGTCTTGCTAAAGATCCAGAAATCTCACCAAGAGAAATTCTAAGCTTTAATAAAAACAATCTATTCTTGGGCGGAAAATTGGTTGAGATAGACTCTGACTGGTTCATAGAAATTGCAGCTAGCATCCCTGTGCAATCTGCAACCTAACTATGCGCTCAAATCGTTCGCGTCGCTCACTGGGACACGCTGACGCGTGCCCTTTAGCTTAATCGTTAGCCAATCAATGTAAGGAGAAACTATGAAGAAGACTCAACTATCTTTGGCACTATTCATCAGCCTAGGACTAATTGCCTGTTCCGATGAGCCTAGCAATTCTACGAATACCGAAAACTTGCAAAGCCAGGAGGCTTCCGCTTTTTCGGATGGTCCAGAGAGTACTATGAGTGCAAATTGGCAGTACGTCGTCAACAACGCCAAAAGGACAATTGACAAGTATGCAACAGAGCGAAATCCCAGCGCTGTTTTTATTGGCAGAAATCTTCAAGTCGATTTTATTCGACAATATGGAGGAGACCATGAAGGGCGCTACCTGCTAAAAATCGTCAATGAGCATGGCGGAAATACAAGTTTTTCGATGTTGCTACCGTTATTTGACGAGCACGCATCATCTGAAGAGTTAGATGACGAAGGTCGCCTCTGGCAAGTGGTGGAAGCAAAATTTAACGGACGTAGCTTTTAGTTGCTGCGCCAAGGGGAGCCAAATGGATGGGTTAGTATTCAAAGTATTTAATCGGCGGTGGAATTTAGAGGTCACATATCGACTTCGAGCAACCGAATCGGGCTGGCATATATCCAATAATGCAATTAACGGAGATTGTGAGCCTGACGGGACGCCGTTCATTTACATGAATCTGAGGCAAGACTCTATAAACTATCCGATTGGTTTGGAAAGTCATTTGGCTTGGCTTTGGGAGCAGATCGATACAGGTGTAATTGACTACCAAAATGCTAAAAATAAAGTGCAAGAGCTTGCCAACTGGGTCTCAATCTGTGAGAAAAATACTCCAATATGGGAAGGCTGGAATGGCTAACAATGCCAGGCACGGCGACGGCTTTTTCGTTGCGGCTTCGCCTCCACTACAAAGCCGCGCGTGCTGGCGGCGTTATACCCAGTCGAGGGAAGAATGTTCGAAGATCAGATAGAGTGCCTCCAAGCAATCTCTGACGAACTAGCTCAAGTAGTTCCGGCACCATGGGAGAAGATCGAAATTGAGGCCAAAAACACAGGGCAAAGCTCGATCAATATCAAAGCGGTCTATTTTAATGAAAATGGCAAGCATTCACTGATCGACTTCGTCATGTTGCCTAGGTACTTCTATGAGCTCGCTCGGTTGGTCAGTACAGATGGAAAAGGTCTCTACAGTGTCTGCAACTTCACTCTCAACAGCAGTGGGAAATATGACCTGGATTTTCAGTATTAGCGGCGGGCACTAGGTATAACAAGTCAATGTTGCCGGACAATTTTTCCGCCGCTTCGCGGCTCCGAAATTGCCGCAAATTTCTGCGTTAGGCAAATAAAACACGAATAGGAATATGCGAATGAAATTAATCAAAGGCTTGTATAGATTTACAGTCATTATCCTGATTTTAGTATTGGCAGGTTGTGCGAGTAGTGGAAAGCAGATATCTCAAAGCAGTATAGAAAAAATTATTCCTGGTACAACTACAAAACAACAGATGCATGAACTTTTTGGTTCTCCGCTTTCCCAGTCATACGGAACAGAGGGAAAACTAACGATGATTTGGCACTATGTTTTTGTTGGTCCTTTTGGCACTGGAATGAAACAGCAAAACCTTGCGGTGCTATTTGATGAGAATGAGATTGTAGAAAAATTTAATATGGTAAACAGCGGTGACAACGGAGTGAGGTTTGGGCCATAGTTGCCTAACAAGCGGCTGCACCGGACAAATTTTCGCTGTCACCTTTTGTGCAAAAACACGCACAAAGCCGCCATCAAAATTTGCTCGGTGAGCCGGGCGTTAGATTTTAAGGTGAGGCATGGAAGAGCTGAGTAAATCCACGGTGACTTTATTGGGAGTAGTCGTAGGCTGGCTGCTTGGCCAAGGATCAGAGCTGCTGAGAAGTCACCTTAAGAATCGAAAACTCGTGGGGGCGCTGAATGCTGAGCTCAAAGATCTACAGGCACATTTAGAGAAATCAATGGAGCGTTGTGCAAAGAGCATCAACACAGATGATGCACCTCGAGCAACCATATGGCCCCATGCGATTACTCACCCAATCTATACTCAGTATTATCCAGAAATCTGTCTCCATATTACTAGCGATCAGCGCCTCAGCATCAACTCGATTTACGGGCACATTGCGACGTTTAATCAAAGGCTAGCAGGGGATTACGCTCCTCAAGCAATTAAACGGGGGTTGTTCTTAGCCTACGTTGATGCAAAGTGGGCCTATGAACTCATTGATTATTATTTCCGGCATAACGGAAAGCGAAATCTTGCCGATGACGAGGCGAAAATCCGAGAAATAAACGCTGACTTTCAGGGCTTTGCCGATAAAATCTAACCAGTGCAGGCACGGCGACGCCCATTACTTTGCGCCTTCGGCTCCATTCCATGGGCGCGCATGCTGCAGGCGTTATGCGGTGGTGGAGCAAAGGCAGTTTCTGCGGTGAACTTCGGTAGCGCTTTCGCTGCGTTCCGCATGGGCTCCCGGCCGTATGCACTGCCATCGCCGCTATCGGCTATTTCGCGGCTTCGCCAGAGCGCAATTCACTGTCATGGCGCAATCATCTCCGGCGGGCTTCGGCCAGCCCATGCCCGACGGCCTTTCGGGCAAGCCTGCACCGGCGAGCTGTGGCATGCTTGGCTTGGCATGCGGTGTCGTGGTTCAGGGCTCGGTTTCACCCCTGCATCCGGGCCACCATCGCATAACAATTCAATCAAGCCGACGCCGCTTCGCGGCGCGGCTTATTTCAGGCGTTATACGCTATGGGTGTAAGTTTGGAGTATCTATGGAAAACAGAATTAAGTTTGCACTTTTTTTAAAGGGTTGGAGCTTTGATGGTGGTGATAAAGCGTACCTTAAAGCAAATGCTGAAAAGGCTCTAACAACAGAGTTTGAAGAGGAAATGCACGACAATATTTATTGTCCAGAATGTTGTGCTCCTTTGTTTCGTTCACCAAGAGATAAAGATTATTCAGACAATGGTAGGGCTGCATATTTTGCTCACAAAAGAAGCATAAAAACAGATTGCGGTTTGCGCACAAAGAAAGCTGAGGGTAAAAAGTACTTAAATGAAGAAGAAGCCAAAAAAGCAATACAAGATGAAGAACTTGTTATTGTTGAGGGCTTTATCCAAGACAAGCCTATTGCGCCAAACAAAAAGGCAAAGGAGTATGACCAGACGGAAGTTGAGGAACTTGACGGTCCTGTAACTTCTGTGCCGATAGGGAGGCATCGAGGAGAAACATTCAACCTTCCAAGTAAATTTAAAACAGTCAAAGGTATAGTAAAGAATTTTGACGAAAATCTTCATCGTTACTTCTTTTTTCCAAATAGTAAGCATGCAGTCCAACTTCAAGATTATATTCGAAGTATCAAAACTATTACTGGTCCGGATAACAAGCTCAAACTTTATTATGGGAAAATTGTTAAATCATTCAATGCTGGTAAGACACCTAAAAACATCCGCATGACTAAGCTTAGCTATAATACGAAAGAGTTTAACGACTTTTACTTTAAACTTCAGGATGAAAAGCAACGCGAAAAGGGAATTGATGATAATAGTCAGGATAGAATCGTATTAATGTACGGTAAGGTTACAGAGAATGGTTCTGGTCTTTGCATAGAGCATGTTGGTTGGGGAGAGTTCGCTTTATTACCTAGAAAATATGAGCACCTTTTAGAACGCGTATAACAAACGGTTAAAGAGGGACTGCCAACGCGTGGCGGTTTTTGTTCAAATCAGCATTTGTGATTACGGCTGTCATTTTAGGTTCAGTGTTTAGCGTTGTCAGCCTCTTAACCGGGCGTTAAGCGGCAAAAGGAGTTTGAATCTACCTATGAATTTTAATCAAAGATTAGAATGTAATACTTGCAAAGAAAATATTGATTGCCGTATTGGGATGTCTAATAGGGATGTTCAGCCAATTAGTTTTGCATGCCCAACCTGTGGGGAACGTATATCTATTGAGTTGAATTTGGGAAAAGGCTTTAAATATAAAGGTGCTAAATCTATCCACTTTGAAGGCCCTTTTACAAATGAAAATCCATTCATTGATCTACATTTGGATTTTCCAGTTAAATTTGGCGAGTACAAAATGGGTCATACCCCATTTATGATGGCTCACGCAAGAATAGGCCATGAGAATTTTCATATCCATAATGCAAGATTAAATGCCTTAAACTTGCTGTACCCAAAGTTAGATGACTTTAAACGTATTCTCCGTCTTTATTCTAAAAACACAAAGCTATTCGGTCAGCTATGTGAATCAAAATTTGGTGAAAAGCTGCGTTCTGAGAAACCGCAAGATTTAAACCTTGCACTTTATTGTGTTATCGCAAAAGTCTTTTTCCCTTTCTCAATGCCAGATGAAAATGCAGATTCTGTAAAATTGCATATGAAAGCCATTCATGATGCTTTAAGTAAAAACAAAGATGGCTTTAACGCATACATGAATGAGATTTTTGATACTGGTTTTTTACATAACATGCAAAAAGACTGTCTTGATATTTATCCTCAGATACTTGCTGGTGAACTTGCATTTCGTCCTGCGCTATTTCTAGATTTTGATGATAACTATGACAAAGAGTTTGTAGCATTTAGGGTGTCAGCACACGACTTTCAAACTTATAAAGATCTTTACAAAGATATTTCTGAAGTAATGTCGCGCCAGTTGGTTCTAGTAGCAGGGCTTAATAACATAATTCATCGTGGTGACTTTAATAAGTTTAAAGATGTTGGGAAAACAACTCCGAAATCACTTCATGAATATGCTGATTTGCCATATGGGTTTAAAACCAGTCATTTAGATGATTGTTGGTACACTATCTCTGCCGGTTCGGTAAATAATCAGTTACGAAATTCAATCGCACATGTAAAAGTTGAGTACAATGAGGTTACTCAATTAATTACATATTTCCCTAAAAAGGAAGGTATAAAGCAAGAGAAAGCTGAGGAGATCTACTTTCTTGATTTTATGAGAAATATATTGATTTCTTACAGGGAAATGCATCGCATGCATCAGTTAATTAAGTGCTTGTTTAATTATTACTATTTAATTCACCAAAAAGCCGCTTAACAAGCCAATTCAGCAGGACAAAAAATAGTTGGTTTTGCTCCTGCGTCGCTAATTTTAACCAACTATTTTTTGCCTCTGATTGGGGCGTTAAGCAGGAATTCAATGGAGCTTCCATATTTCTATCGAACTTATCTCTCTACACTCAAGGAACGCCTTGAGCATGAGGGCTTTTGCGAAAGTGATTTCGAGGACATTTCGTCAAACGAGCTAATATTCGATTCGTTAAAAGTCGAAGCTATTAATGTAGAGATGCGTTCGTTCAAGTCAGTTTGGTCACCAATGCAAGTTGAGCCCAGCTTTTGGCCTGACGACTGGCTAATTATTGGTGGTGGTGGAAATGGCGACTATTTTTTCATATCTAAAAGTGGCATATTTTCAGGAGTTTACTGTTTCGAACATGAGTCCTTACAGTTTGTAAGCTACGCGTCATCAATGGACGATTTCTATGCGAAAACAATGGAAATCATGCGCCCTAGGCTCAGTGGAAATGCTTAACAATCGCAGGCACGGCGACGGATTTTTCATTGCGGCTGCGCCTCCATTACAAAGCCGCGCGTGCCGCGGGCGTTAACTGTATCTATAGAAAATAGTAGGATCAGATGTCTCCGTACATACTAATTTATATCGTCTATCTTTTCTGCGGTGTTTACGCAGCTCTAATGCTTCGAAAGAAAGGCCCCAAGTCACTGTTGGCGTGGTCGGTAGTGTTCATTGCGTATGGCTCGCTTCCGACGCTAGAGATGACCCATTCCCCTAATAGCGCTATGTCGCTCACGGGACAGGGCTTGCTTATCTTCTTTTCAATCATTGGTGGCGCACTCTTCAGCACTGCCTGGGGCGAGCTTCGCGATATCGCTCGCGAAACAGTTAACAAGAAAAACCAGGCGGACGCATAAATGCGCCGCTGTTTTTGGCGTTAGCCCTCTTGTGGAGAATTCATGCAAGGTACAATTGCCCAATTACTTTCTTTAGCTGCTCATGGGAATGAATATCTAAGTGGACGTCTAAAGGAGGGTTATTTTCCAAGTAGTTTCACTTTTAAGTTTTGCAAATTTGTCAAATTTGTAGATCTTCAAAGTTCAGGAACGAAATGGCATGAGAGAGATTTTGCTAAAGACCCTATTATTTGGTTTGAAAAGCTCAAAGATACAGGGGTGGTACAATTTCGAGTCCGATATATTTCTACTAATAAAGAAGACATTTCAGACCGAATGTCATCCGCATTCGTCGGTGGTGGTGGCCGCTGGCTTATTGAAGCCGTAAAACGGGGGAAATCCGATTTTTGGGAGGCAGGCTGGGAAGTAGGCGACAGAGATGATCCTGAGCAGAACATATGGCATGTAAAGTACGGCAGAATACTAAGAAATAGCAATCAACCTGAACAGCCACTACCATCGGCACTTAAAGCTAAAGAGCAGCTCAAAGAAATTCTTCAAAAGATCAGCGAATTTGCCCATAAGAACGACTGTGGTAATTTTGGAGAGTGTTTTGATCGGGGGCTGAAGGCTCTTGAAGAGCCTGGTACTTCTAACGAAAAAGAATATACAATATTCCCGAATGGCTATGCCGAGCCTGAATATCACCAGCTCTTGAACGCAAGTCAGCGTGCTTGGGTCTTTGGCGGCATGGGATCATGGAGTGATATCGGATTTAATGACTCCGCTACTCACAAAGAATATGAAGAGCTTTCGGACAAGTTATTTAATTCAATTAATTTGTCTTTGATTGTTGCATCGAATCCTTTTCCGCGGCCTACGATAAGCACAGCCGAGGAGCCTGAGGCTCAAAATAAAAAATGGTGGCAGTTTTGGAAAAAGGGCTAACAAGTCAATCAACTACACGCCTTCGGCGCCGGACGCAGCAAAGCTGCGCCGGTTATTGAGGCGTTAAATGCATTGGGGAAGCATGAGAGTCTTAATCGTTACTGATATATTTGGAATTACAGCTGCTGTACTTTCGCTGGCTAGTTCTTTGAGGGACAAGCAGGTTCACGTGGAAGTTGTTGAACCATATGATGGTACTGAAAAATCATTTATCGATGATCAATCAGCCTATGAAACTTTTTTAGCCAATTGTGGGCACGATCGCTATTTTCGTAAAGTAAAGAATGTAATCTCCTCTTCACTAGAGGAATTGGTAATTATTGGCTTTAGCGCGGGAGCCTCCGCCGCCTGGAGAACCATGGAATTGGACTGGCAGCCTAAGTTATTGCATTTTATTGGATTTTATCCTGGGCAGATTAGGAATTATCTCGACATTACACCAAAATATCCTTGCACAATTGTTTTACCAAATCGTGAGGAGCATTTTAGTGTTAGTGAAGTTAGCAGCGTTTTGAAAGAAATTGATAATGTGCATTGCATACATACAGAGCTTGGTCATGGCTTTATGAATCCCTTGTCATATCACTTCTCAAATGCTGGTGCAGATGCATTTAACAAAGTAATTAACCAAGCCAGCAAGCTGGCGGACGTCGCTACGCTCCGCCGGTTATTACAGCGTTAGAGGTAAAAAATGAAGATATGGATTTCGACTCTATTAACAGCAATTCTTTTGTCGGGATGCGCTAGTTACTACGATTCACTTTACCCTTACTCAGCAGCCTCAAAATATGGATGTCAATATTCTTCGGATGGACTTTACAGTTGCCCAAAGTCTATCCCTGAGCATTTTAAAGTCGCGAATAATTGCACATGGGTAGATAGTTACACTAGAAAAGATGGTACCTATGTCAACGGGCATATGCGGTGCAAAGTTGGTGGAAGTTCTAGTTACTCAAGCTCTTCAGGTTCTAATTGTCATTATGTTAGTGGTCATTATCGTAAAAATGGTACGTATGTAAGAGGTTATACTCGGTGCAGGTAACCTCTAACAAGTTAAATCATCGGAAAACCACACGTTGGCCAAAAAACGGCCAAAGCGCGTGTGTTTTCCGCTGTTTAAAGCGTTAGGCAAAAACATATGTCCCGCGCACAGCTCATAGAAGTAGACCTCCGAGCTATTGCCAACACAGAAGAACTGCACTCGTTGCTGGCGAGGTCGCTGAATTTCCCTGGTTGGTATGGAGCTAACTGGGATGCTTTCTGGGACGCCATAACAAGCTTGGTTGAAATGCCATATACACTGCGGTTCTTGGGCTGGAGCCAGCTCTCTCAGCGTTTGCCCCGTGAGGCAGCGCTATTTAAAGCATGTCTTACCGAAATGCAAAGTGAATATCCGCAGCTCGCAAGTGAGGTGGTTTATGCCTAACAATGCGCTCAAATCGTTCGCTTCGCTCACTGGGACAGGCTAAAGCCTGCCCCTTAGCTTAATCGTTAGGCAATCCACGGATGATCTTCGGCAACAAGTCAGACTTCGCCATTGAGGCAATAATCGAGCCACATTTAGAGCCGCCCTCTGAACCATGGGGCCGGCTATGCATATGGGTATCGGGCACACAAATCGGCGATTTTGATGACCCGCACTGCAGCTTATACAACTGCCACGTAAGTTTCCAAGAAATGTCTAAACGCCTAGATGCACTATGGGCGAAAGAGCTAGAAAGCCTAAGCGACACAAAAATTTGGAATTTTCTTGATGGCACGCTTTATGGGTATCATGGAAATATAGAAATAGACGATATCAGAACACTAGAAGAAACAATCAGAGATTCTGAAAAATATTCAAAATTTGACTTTCTTACTAACTGGGGTGAGATGTTCAACCGAGGTGGAAAATCTTTTATTCTAAAGCCGCCAAGTGAGCACATCAAAATACTCAACTACGACTACAAAGAACACATTGTCAGAACCTACAGATGCACAGAGTTCTCTTTCTATCGAGCATCTAGAGAATTTTCCAACTGGTATTCTGAACAGGTAAGAAGACTAAAGGCCTAACCAATGGTTCAAACCGTTCGCTTCGCTCACTGGGACGGGCTAAAGCCCGCCCCTTAACCAAACGTTACACGTCTTAGGTGATGCATGAGTCTTGAAGAAGAATTTGATGAATTGCAAAGGTTATTTGCTCAAAAAGACCTATTAACTGAGCCAAGGAAATCATCAGGAAGCGGTTTCATGGAAATTCTCTTGGCAAAGAGAAAGAACATGAAAATTAAAATATATCAAGAAAAAGGGCATCACCTACCACATATTCACATCGACTATGGAAAACAGCGGCACGCAGCTAGCTATGCCATAGAATCAGGCGAAAGAATCGAAGGTGACTTATCTAAGAAATATGATAGCGATGTGTCTAATTGGTTGGATCGGAATCGAGATAAGGTTCTAGAAATTTGGAATGCCTTGCAAGCGGGTACACAGCACGAGCCGCTTTTAGCTGAGTTGGCTGGTGACGTGTAACAAGTCAATTAACTGCGCGCCTTCGGCGCCGGACACGCTAAAGCGCGCCGGTTATTGAGGCGTTAGGCATACAAACATGGAAAATCGAGCAGTGAACAGCAGATATTCATCACTATCCAATCTATCTATAAATGAACAGGCTAATATAACCATAAATTTGTGCAATTTCTTTGCGGTCTTGAACGCTAAAAAGCTTCGAGAAGAGCTGGGATTACCTATTAAGGAAAAGGTAGTTGAGTCCCTTAAGTTAATCGACTTCCTGACTTATATGAAGATAAAAGGTCTCGATTTATGGCCAAAGATGCAACGCATTCAAGAGCTCGTTGAAAAACTAAAACGTCATAATGTGCTTCAGTATAGAGGTGGGCTTGATCTCAATGCCAGCTTCTTTTTTATGAGAGAGTTTACTGAAAGAGAAAAGAAAGGCCGTCTTTGGTTAGGTAGCATTCTTGGAAGTGCGTACATTGGGCATGAGATTGAAAAGGATATCGTATATATCGAAGGAACAACGCCAAAGGGTGACATATCAGTTGGGACTGGAACACTGATCAAAGGTGGTGTGATCCTTACCTGTGCTCATGTAGTCGACGATATGAATGTGGATTATGTAAAAATCCGAGGAAAAAGGTTTGGTATTAGGAGTACTTCTTCTCACAAGGTAGTTGATGTTGGTTTGATATTTCTTGATGAAAATATAGAGCCTTTGTCTAAGGATATCGCTTTCCGGAATTCGAAACTACTAGAGCCAATCGTTATCTCTGGGTATCCAACTATCCCTAGAAGCTTGTCACCTTGTTACACGCTTCAAACAGGAGAGATTTCAGGGCAGATTGAAAATACTATGGATTCATATCCCATGGATTTATTCAGTGCCATAGCTCGGCCTGGTAATAGTGGCGGCCCTGTTCTAGGGATGGATGGCTGCATTACGGGCATAGTGACTAGGAGTCTTGAGAGGCATCAAGAAGAAAATGATGCCATGGCAGTTCTTCCATTCTTTGCTTCAGTTCCCGCTAGTGAAATTGGTAGGTGCATTGATGAAATTACAGACGGAGGCATAGATGTGCCTTGGGAGAATTATGCCTAACAATCGCAGGCACAGCGACAGCTTTTTCGTTGCGGCTTCGCCTACACTACAAAGCGGCGCGTGCTGCGGGCGTTATAGCGCAATTGAAGTACAGCAAGATTCGGGTCGGCAGTAGTCGTTCGGCCTCCTAATATAGCTTCTGTTCGGGCATATGCCTTTTTATAGTGAACAGAGCCTAGGAGAAATGATCGATGACCATACTTGCCAACAAAGTCGCTATTGTTACCGGTGCCAGCACCGGAATTGGTTACGCAACCGCGAAGCTTTTTGCCAGAGAAGGTGCTGCCGTAGTGGTGGCTGCACGGCGACAGAAGGAGCTTGATGATCTTGTGGACTTAATCAACAGGGAAGGCGGACAGGCTCTGGCACTAGCGGGCGACGTTGCTGATGAGGCTTTTGCCAAAGCTTTGGTAGATAAGGCGGTAAGCCACTTTGGCGGATTGGATATCGCTTTCAACAATGCAGCTATCCTGGGTGCTATGGGCCCTGTCCCAGAGATGTCGCACGCGGACTGGAATCAAGTTATTGCGACCAACTTAACCAGCGCATTTTTGGGCGCAAAGTACCAACTGCCCGCCATGGCTGTCCGAAAAGGAGGTTCGTTAATTTTCACCTCTACCTTCGTTGGTTACACCGCAGGTATGCCAGGCATGGCGGCCTACGCAGCCAGTAAGGCGGGCCTTATTGGGTTGACTCAAGTGCTGGCGTCAGAGCATGGGCCTCAGAATATCCGGGTCAATGCCCTTCTGCCCGGTGGTACTGATACGCCAGCGGGACGTGAATTTGCCAATACGCCAGAAGCATTGGCGTTTGTGCATAACCTGCATGCTCTCAAGCGGATGGCGACACCAGATGAAATTGCTCAATCTGCATTATACTTAGCCTCCGATGCCTCCAGTTTCACCACTGGTACTGCGATGTTGGTAGATGGCGGTGTATCTATAAATCGTGTTTGAGAGGCAGTGCCATGTCAGACTATGACCGAATCGCAAGCGCTATGGCCTATTTGGTTGATCGGGCAATTGATCAGCCCAGCCTTGAAGAGATAGCCACCCATGTGCATCTGAGCCCGTATCACTTTCAAAGGCTATTTTGTCGGTGGGCGGGTACTACGCCAAAGCGCTTTTTACAGGTCCTGACATTGGAACGGGGCAAAGTGTTGCTGGATAATTCTCGCTCCTTGCTTGATGTCTCACATGAGCTTGGGCTAAGCGGCAGTTCAAGGTTGCATGATCACTTTGTGCAACTGGAAGCAGTCACACCCGGCGAGTATAAAAATCGAGGTAAGGAGGTACAGATCGAGTATGGAGTACATCCTACCCCACTGGGACCTATGTTTGTGGCGGTAACCCGGCGTGGTGTTTGCCGGGCAGAGTTCATGGACTTCAACAGCATGGACGAGTTGCTGGATAACTTGCATAACGCTTGGCCTCTCAGTTCGATCAGAGAAAGCCAGGCATCTACGCGCCATGTTATTGATGCCTTTTTTAACAGTGGCACAGCTTTCAGGCGAGGTCCGCTGTCACTCCATGTGACAGGAACAAATTTCCAGATAGCCGTGTGGCGTGCTCTGTTGAAAATACCATCCGGCGCTGTGGCCAGCTATGCCCAAGTAGCCAAGGCACTAGGTGCCCCCAAGGCTGCAAGGGCGGTTGGCAACGCTATTGGAGCAAATCCAGTCGCTTTACTGATCCCCTGCCACCGGGTTATACAGCAGAGTGGTGCGCTGGGGGGTTACCGTTGGGGGTCAACCAAGAAGCTTATGGTACAAACATGGGAAAGAATGCATGATGAACCGGTTGCGCTATAACAATGCCATGCAACCGATGCTCGTACCTCGCGCGGCCGATGGCTGGCGTTAGCGTAGGATCAATGTTAGATGTAATCGCTACCGAAGAGCGTGAACCTAAAGAGCGAAGCATGCTCATTGTGTGTCTTAGTTCAAGCTGCCAAGACGGTCTTTGAGATTGATACTGCCTTGGTCGATTTATCCATCCTCACACTGTACCCGAAGAATCCCAATGATCGCCTGCCTAAGCCAGTTGTGGCCAGCGTCGCTCTCCCGCCGTGAGTGCCAAACCATGTTGAACGCAAAAGGATCAATCGGGTAGGGCGGTGCGAAGAGTTGCAGCGGTGAGTCCTCCTGAAATAGATCGAAGCTGCGCCGAGCAGCCGTCAAGATCAAATCTGTGTTGGCCACCACACGACTGGCCACGCCCCAATGGGGCAGAGTCATTGCAACCCGACGGTTGACCCCTTCTCGCTGCAGCGCGTTTTCTATCTCATTGTTTTCGCTACTTTGCATGGCGACCAGCACGTGGGGTCGCGAGAGCCACTCTGTTTTCTCAAGACGGCCCGTTTGGGGCAGCGTGTTTTTATCTGCAGCGCAGACGAAGTGCTCGATGAAGAGCGTATGGGTACGTAACTCATCCGAAGGAGGCGACTGAAACACGCCAAACGCCATGTCGATCTCCCCATCATGGACACCTGCCAACATCGCGGCGCGGCTGCCTTGAGAAACTTGCAGATCAATCCCTGGAGCTTCTGAACGCAATCGCCGAACCAAACCAGGAAGCACCACGCGAGCTCCATAGTCTGACATGGCAAGCCGAAACACCCGTTTTGCCTGGGAGGCGTCGAAAGCAGGCAGGTCAATGAGCGCGCCGAGCTGATGCAGTGCTTCTGTTAAGAGCGGTAGCAATTCATTGGCGCGGGAAGTGAGTTCCAGCTTGCCTGTTCGTCGTACCAACAGCGGGTCGTCAAAGATGGCTCGCAGATTGGCGAGCGCATGGCTGACCGCTGGTTGGCTTTTATGTAAGCGCTGTGCCGCCCGCGACACGTGTTTTTCCACCAATAGCGCGTGTAGGGTAACCAGCAAGTTGAGATCGATACGTCTTAGGCTATTCATAACCCGAATATAGAAAAATAAAAAATGGAATTTCAATTCTTCAGATGAATTATACAAGATACAAGACCCGTTACAATGCACCAGGAGTTTTGTCATGAATTCATCTTTCATTCTAGTGGCGCTTGCGGCTGTGGCAGTGATCGCAGGTGCCTTGGTGCCTTTTCAAGCCGGCAGCAACGCTGAATTGGGCCGAGCGTTGGGCCACCCCCTTTGGGCGACGCTGGTCTCGCTGCTTGTCAGTATGCTCGTCGTCATGCCCATCTTGCTTGCTATACAGGCACCTTTCCCTGCCTTAAGGGCCATCAAGCACCTACCGGTTTGGGCGTGGCTGGGAGGTGTGGCAGGAGCCATCTACATTTCGTCTGCGCTGATACTGGTACCTCGTGTCGGGGCGACCAGCTTCATTGTGTGTGTCATAGCAGGGCAATTGATCACCTCACTGTTATTGGACTATCACGGCTGGCTGAATTTACCCGTTAGAGAGATAAGCATTGGGCGTGTGCTAGGGGTTATACTGGTGCTGGTGGGGATGTTGACGGTGCAGTGGTTCTCACCGACCGTTGTACCGCCTCAACTCAGCGCTACACAGGTAGCGACGGGTATCTCTGGAGCCGCCGAGCCCAAGGAGTAAGGTTTTTAAGGTTCCAGCCATTTCGCTGTATCGTACCTGGCGGGTTTAGTTTTTAACTTACGAGTGCAGTAGCTTCAGTAAACATCGCTTGGCGGCAAGGCCGCGAAAGTCAGGTGTTTGCTGCTAACAAATTACTGCACCGGAAAATTACTCGCTGGCGCTCCCAATTTTCCGGTGAGTAAGGCGTTAGACAAAATGGGTGACTAATGAGACAAATTAGATATGTTAATTTCGATGAAATTGAACCTGAAAAATTTCTCCCAATATTAAACAAGTTAAATATTCGCAAGCATCTAGTAGCTCACGATGAGTTTGATTCTGTATCAGTGAAGTGTTGGATTAAGGATAAACTCAACGAAGACCGAATTGAAGGTTGTACAGTAAGAGCGATAGAGTTAGATGGAAACTTAGTTGGTTGGTGTGGTATCCAGTCATCGGAGTTAGGCTTTGAAATTGCTATGGTTCTCGATGATAGTTGTTGGGGTCTTGGTAAGCAAGTATTTAAGTCACTCATGACTTGGTCCCAAAACTATGGTCACGAGATGGTATATGTCCACTTACTGCATACGCGTCCAGAGTACGATTTCTTGCGTAGAAAGTCTCAAAGAGTGTTCTCAACAGAGATGTTGGGTAATAGATTTACAACTTACGAGTTGAACGTTAGAAATTTTGCCTAACAAACACTTAAAGAGGGACTTGGACCTCGCTGCGCTCGGCCGCTGTTGCGGTCGTTACATGTCATTGGAAGCTATGAAGCACGAACTTTGGACTAATGAAGATGAGCTTGATTTGTTTTGCCTAGAAGGCAAACATGGCGATGAGGCTCGTAAGCTTCTGGAACCCGGCTATAAGTTAATTTGGACGTGCGAGGCTGATACACATTTTGAAGCAATGAAAAAGTACTATGAATATCGTGGCTGGGGTGAGTATACAACTGACTTTCCTGAGCATGACAAAAAGACTTACAAAGAATTGGGGTGGGAGTAATGCCATTTAACAAAGCCCATCAACACGCAGCCTACGGCTGCTGGACTCGCTGCGCTCGCCGTTGTAGGCGGCGTTATGCAACCAAACTATGAAATATCAGAAACTGCACATAATTGGTGGTCCGGGAAGTGGAAAGTCATATGTCGCCAGAAGGCTTTCAGAGAAATATGGTCTTCCACGGCACGATTTAGATGATATCTTTTGGGATCGTAATCATAAAGAGTACATCAGGTCTAGCGAGGAGGCACGGCACCGGAACTTAGAGTCAATCCTGTCGAATGAAGCCTGGATAATTGAAGGGGTCTATTACAAATGGCTAGAGAAGTCCTTTGAAGATGCTGATAAGATAATTGTTCTCAATACGCCAGTGGCACTGAGGCAATGGAGGGTGCTGCGGCGCTATTTTGGCTACAAACTTTCACGTAGCCACGAAAAAGACGAAACGTTCGCCAACCTTGTTGAAATGATGTGCTGGAATCAAAAGTATGACCAAGACAATCTGGTTAGATTTTATGCTTTTTCCAAAGCTCAAGCTCATAAAATAGTGACTTGCAGTAGCTTCTCCGAGGTAGAACGAGCAGTCAATGCATAACCAAGCCATCAAATACGCTCCCTTCGGTCGCCGGTCGCTCGTTCCTCGCGCCGTTTATGGACGGCGTTATGTCATCAACCCATTAAAGGACTACTGCATTGCGAAAAGAGCTTAGAGAAAAAATTATCGAAGTATGTGACCTCAAAATAGAGAAAAAGGGTGCGACGGTTGGACTGTCGTTTTACGCGTTCTTCAAGAATAAAAACGATCAACCGGAGATCCTCATGGAAGCAGCTCGGTGGTGGATAGAAATACACAAGTTGGATCACTTCGAAAAGGCGGTAAAAATCAAGAAAATGGTTCTAGCCGGTGTATAGTCTAGCCTTCAACTCACATAACAAGGCGCAGCACTACACCATGAACCGCGGTGGTTACGGCTGTTGTGTTTGAGTTTAGTGGGTAGGGCCACCTTCCTTCTTGTGCAACCCCCATTCACCACAGGGCGCCTACTATCGCGCCCTCGGGATCACCATTTACTGCGGTAGCGACTTTCCGCAGTTGCAAGACGGTCGTTTACCAGGCTCAGGCCACTTTCACCAGCGCATCGTCCTTTTCATTGGCCCGTACTGCCGCCGGGCGTGCCTTGGCACGCTTCACGTACTCCTCGAACACGGGCCTCGGTTCCATCATCTTCATCATCGTGTAGAAGCCCAGATAGCTGGCAACCACGACATCGGTGGCCGTGAACTGTTCCCCGCACAGCCAAGGCCGTGCATTTCTCACTGCCTGCTCCAGCGTATCGATTGCGGTCTGGTACAGCCCGCAGCCGGCGGCGACCGCTTTCTCGTCGTCGATTTCCCAGCCGAAGGCCTTCGTGGTGATCGCCATATCCAGGGGGCCGGCCGCGTAGAACAGCCAGCGATAATAGGTGCCCCGTTCCGTACTGTCAGGCGCCGGCGCCAGGCCACGTTCTGGAAAGCGGTCGGCCAGGTAAGCACAGATCGCGGCCACTTCCGTGACCACCGTGTCGCCATGACGGATCGCCGGCACCTTTCCCATGGGGTTGATGGCCAGGTACTCCGGTGACTTGAAGCTGCCGTACTCCATGACCTCGGTCTCGTAAGGGATTTCCAGCTCTTCTAGCATCCAACGAACGATGCGTCCACGGGACTGGGGATTGGTGTACAAAGTCAGGTTCTGCATAGCGTAGCTCCTTTTTCTCAGGTGATTTCTATTGGTCGGATGACAGCCTATCGACAAAATAGGCTATATTCGGTCCTATTTTCTGATAAAAGATTTCCATTCGTCGCAGAACACCGGAAACCTGTCATGCCGAAACCCACTACCCGTATTCTCGCGCTGCTGGAACTGCTGCAGACGCACGGCCGCATGACCGGCGCCGAAATGGCTCGGCGGCTGGATGTGAATCCGCGCACTGTGCGCCGTTACATCACGGTACTGGAGGAACTGGGCATCCCTGTGACCACCGAGCAGGGCCGCCATGGTGGCTATATGCTGGTGGCCGGATTCCGGCTGCCGCCGATGATGCTCACGAATGAGGAAACCCTGGCGGTGTCGCTCGGCCTGCAGGCCGCCCGCCATCTAGGGCTGGCCGAGGTGGAACCCGCCGTCACCAGCGTGCTCGCCAAACTCGAACGGGTCATGCCGGAGAAATTGCGCCACCGCCTGCGCGCTGCCGGCGACACCACCAACCTGCTGCTGCCGCGAACCCGCAACCAAGGTCACCTGCTGCCTGTACTGGCCGATGCCATCCAATCACAGCGGCGGCTGGCCCTGCACTATCATTCGCGCAAGGACGAAGGGCTGACGCGCGAAGTCGATCCCTACGGACTGGTGTTCTACTACGGGCGCTGGTATCTGGGTGGGTTCTGCCACCTGCGCCGTGCGCTGCGCTCGTTCCGTCTGGATCGGATGCGGGACGTGTCGCTGCTGGATACCTCCTTTGAACGACCTGCTGATTTCAACGCGGCCGAGCATTTCCAAGAGAGCCTAGCCACGGCCTGGCCACACCAACCCGTCAAGGTGTTACTGCACACCAACGCCGAAGGCGCCGCCGACCTGCTGCACTGTTCGGAAGCCACGCTGGAACCATGCGCCGATGGTGTACTGCTGCGCACCAGCACGGACAGCCTGGACTGGTGCGCGCGCTGGCTGGCCGGCCTGCCGATGCCGGTCGTGCCGCTGGAGCCACCTGAACTGAAAGACGCGCTGCGGCGGCACGCGGAACAGTTGCTGGACCGGTGCAAAACAACAGGCGCAGGCTAAAAATAATCGCTCCAATGAATCTTGAAATGGTAAGGACTAACAAGGACAGCCATAGTAAAAATAGCCATTGCATACATAAAACCCCGAAATATCACTTAACCTATTGATAATTCAATAAAATAATATTTTGACAGGTGATTGTTTCTTTGTGGAAATATGTTATTACTGTGACGTATCTGCATATAGTTTTAGCTATGACTTAACAAACGGCCACACCGGACAAATTTCCGCTGTCACCTTTTGTGCAAAAATACGCACAAAAACCGCCATCAAAAATATGCTCGGTGAGCCAGACGTTACATTTTCAAAGAATGAAGGAAATTTATGATTGATTTTTCCACTTTACCAGATGAAAACTCTAAACGATTTATCGCTGTATTAAATAAAAAAGTTGAGATGGGACGACTTTATAACGCTCTTGGTCATATGACAGCGGGGCTTGTGGCTCAAGTTGGTGACGTCGACAGTCTATGTTTTTTGCAGTATCGAGATAAGGAAGAAGGTATTCATCCGTCTATATCGCATTACCCGTTTATAGTTCTTAAGGCTGACAACTCCAATAAGATCAGAAAGGTTCGTGGAGAGCTTTTACAGCGAAATATCCCATTCACCGACTTTACTGACACAATGATAGTTGGAACATCAGCGGAGCAAGTAAAAGCAACTTCAGAAAAATCAGAGCAAGAACTAGAGTACTTCGGTATTTGTATGTTCGGCGACACTTCTGTGCTCAAGGAGCTTACAGGAAAACTTAGTTTATTTAAGTAGTTGTATTTGCTAGCGTAAATACAACAAGGCGCCGCTGCCGACGAGCGGCAGAGTGCGACGTTATGTTGCCCTCGATAAATTTGAATATCTAGAGTCCGCAAATGATAAGAAAGTACAACAAAAATGACTTGGATTCAGTTCTTGAAATCTGGCTGAATGCGTCAGTTAAGGCTCACGATTTTGTCTCGGCTGAGTTTTGGAGATCTCAAACAGAGAATATGCGTAATATTTACATCCCGGCTTCAGAGACCTACGTTTATGAGATAGATTCTAAAGTTGTTGGGTTTTACGCGCTGCATGAAAGTAGTTTAGCTGCCATATTTGTAGTTCCTGACTTGCAAGGCAAAGGTATCGGCAAACAATTACTGAATCACGCTAAATCTCAAAGAACGACGCTAACTCTTTCGGTATACAAGGCAAACCAGGCTAGTTATCAGTTCTACTTGTCTCAAGGTTTCAAAGTGGTCAGTGAGCAGTTAGATGAACATACAGGACACCTTGAGTACACAATGAGTCTGGGCACATAACAAATAAGGATAAGTGTCGCGCAGCCGAGACTTTATCCGGGTGTTGAACAAGCCCGAAGCTGCCTTTTTGCTCGGTTGAGCGTCGGTGGGCTCTGGGGTGGCTGTTTCCTGCGGGCACACACAGCAGGCCTTCAAGCGATTAGAAGACTCATCACTTCAGTCAGTTTCAGTGAGATGTGGGTGATGGTCATTCTCCTCTTTCTCTCGTTGCTGGGGCCATTATCCTTATTATGCTCGCCTTTCGGCTATCTCGTTCGGGTGATGCCGATGCACACCATCATCTGTTTGCAGTGTGGGCAGCCGCGGCTGCCCTTTACCATCGTGGCCGGCTGGGCTGGCAGACTCCGCCATCCCAGCCGCATCAACATCAGCTGGATACTCAACCGGACCACCCTGGCGCTACCGTGCAGTAGTCCGTAATCACGTACTCGTTGCAGTCCCTTGGGCAAGACGTGTTGCATATCAGCCACAGGAACCTGACTACGGGTAACGTGCGTTGCTGCCACTGGTGGGTTTCTCCCTCCCGCTAACGGAAGGTCACCCGGTCACCGTGGATCCCGATTGGGCAGTACCCCGCGGGACAGATATTTCAGGGCTGATAAGCCCCGACCAGGCGGCAGTCCACGACCCATTGCGCCGGTAGCCTGGCTGGCAGGTAGGGCTGTGGGTGCTTGGTAAATGGCGGCCACGGTGAGGGCCAGCCCTTCGCCCAGCTGCTGCCACCATGGCAGGGTGCTGAGATCAGTATGATGTGGGACGCTATTGTTCTGCCGCGAAGCGGCTTAGTTCAACACATATGAGAAGGGGGCAAAATGATTCGAGTAGTTTACCGCTGGAGAGTGAAGGAAGAGAACTTTGCAAACTTTAAAGAGATGTGGACTCGTACTACGAACAACATACACGAGACTGTGCCAGGAGCGTTGGGAAGCTTCATGCTCCGTAGTCCCGAAGATAAAACTGAAGTTCTGACAGTAGCGAAGTGGGATTCGTTAGAAAGTTGGAAGGCCTTCTGGGTGGCAGAGAACCCGTCGGAGATGGTGGGTATGCGGAAGATAGGCGAGCGCCTTTCAGTGACGGTATACGATGAAGTCGACGACTTTACGCGGTAACGCACGGAGTAACTCGACACATATGAGCCTTCTCGGAATCAATAGGCAATAGTCATTTTTTTGTACGTGGCTTTGAGCCACAGCCTGACCCACAACGAGATCATCGCGAAAGGGTTCGGGCAGATCGATTCCACAATAATGGCGGTGGGTGCTATGGTAAAGGTTCATAAGTCTTCTCCCTTGTGGTGCTTGGTCGCCTTCCAACTTAGCGGGCAACCGATTAGCCAACTATTTGTGCGCAAAGGGGATGAGCACACAGCTTCCGTGGTGCGGACTCGATCTCGGCGCTGTGCCAGATGAATGATCGGGGCTGAAGTCACGTAAGACCGTAGAAGAGCGTTCAGGACGAACATCATGCTGGCTGAAAGACTCGAACCGACTGAGCGGCCGATAAACGTGCTGGTTATTCTTGGGCATCCCCGCGCCGACAGCTTTTGCGGAGCCTTGGCGGAGGCTTTCTGCCAAGGCGCACGCGCGGCGGGGGTGCAGCTGCGCAGGCTAGACCTGTCAGAACTGGATTTCGATCCTCACTTGCACACTCCCTCCCCCAACGATCAGCCGCTCGAAGATGACCTGTGCAGGGCGCGGGAGCTCTTACTTTGGGCGGATCACCTGGTCATTGTTTACCCCACCTGGTGGGGCACCGCTCCCGCCCTGCTCAAGGGCTTTCTGGATCGGCTGATGGCACCAGGCTTTGCCTTCAGGACCTGTGAAGGCGGCATCGGCTATCAAGGGTTGTTGCAAGACCGTTCCGCTCAGTTGATCACCACCATGGATACTCCCCCGCTTGTGCATCGGTTGCTGTACCGGCAACCGGGTAAGAATGCCCTGGCCCGGGCGACCCTGGGCTTTTGTGGCATACGCCCGGTGCGTTCGCTGGTATTTGGCTCCGTCAAGAACGCCAGCACGGACCAACGCGAGGCCTGGCTCGCCCGCGCCGAACGACAGGGCCGGCGGCTACAGCAGGGTCGGATCACCCGGATGGAACGGCTGCGGCACAAAACAGGCGCCTGGCTGCGAAGCCTGCGACTGCAGTTCTATCCGATGTCGTGGGTGGCCTATGCCATCGGCGCGCTCGCGGCCTCCCCCGGCAGCCCTGTGCTCGGGACCTCGGTGTTCTGGGTCGGCTACCTCTGCCTCTTCCTGCTGGAGGTGGCAACCGTGTTGATCAATGAGGTGGTCGATCTGCCCACGGATCAGCGCAATCCCTACTTCAACGCCTTCACCGGCGGGTCGCGCGTGCTGGTTGACGGCTCGCTGAGCCTGCGGGAGGTCAAGGCCGGGATTGGCGTTGCACTATTGGGCCTGTTGGCCAGCACGATCTGGCTGCTCTCGCTGTCCGCGGCGGCCCCGGCTACCATTATCGTGGTGCTTGGCGTCCTGACCGTGCTGGCGATCGGCTACACGGCGCCGCCACTGAAGCTCAGCTATCGTGGCTTGGGAGAGGTGGACGTGGCGGTCACCCACAGTATCGGCGTGCTGCTGTGCGGCTACGTGTTCCTTGGCGGGGTCTGGAGCGACCCCACGCCATGGCTCCTGAGCGTGCCGATGTTGCTGGGAATATTGCCCTCCATCACGCTAGCGGGCATACCGGATCTCCAGGCGGATGCCTTGGTGTCCAAGCGCACCTTGGCGGTACGCCTTGGATTCAAGAACGCGCTGCGTATTGCGCTCTTCTTCGTCCTGCTCTCCTCCGCAACCGCGCTGGCATGGCAGCTCTGGGGACTAGCCGGTGGCGCCTACACTGGCATTGCCTGGCTAGTCGTCCCTCACGCCGCTGTGCTGGCGTGGCTCTTGTATCGACATATCCGGATTGATCGCGCGCCCGGCCGCATTGATGGGTTGATGGTTGCTTCGCTTGGCTACGTGGTGTGGTTTGGGCTGGTGCCATTACTGAGGCTGGCACTACTATAAGCATTCGCAGGCTGAAGACGGCCAAGCACAGCTTGCTTAACCGCGCCTGTGAAGTCTCGCCAGTGCCCTCTGAGGCAACATGGGTAATCCCGCCCGATGCAGTAACTCAGTACGATGAGGAAGGGCCTGCGAATGCATTGCAATCGCAGGCACTGGTACGGATCTCTAGAGAGAATCTGTAATAGCGAAGTTCTAAATAACTGTTCCGAATGGTAGATCACTACCGACAGCGACAGGGTTTCGCTAAGCAGACCCTCCGGGGGCGAGCTTGCTCGCCGTGACGAGCGGTTTCAGCCTGACCGAACATCCAGCGAATGTTCGCAGCAGGCTGAAACAGCGAGTGCCATGTCCTTACGGCGTGTCTGTGTGCGGTGCCCGGTCGATGTAGCACTATTAGGATCAGTTATTTAGCCAAAACCAAGAAAGGAAAGAATGACTATAATGATAACTACTGCACCGATGATATAGACGATATTGTTCATTAGTAGATACTCCTTGTCATACATCCGAAATCGCGCTTGTCCGCCTTCCGTGTGGTGCGCGATACAACTTCTTGCGGAGGCTACTCCTTTGCTTTACCTCAGTTCAGAGTAGATTATCGGCTTCGTATGGTCTGTTCGCTGGCGAACTGAGTTGCGAAAAGAAAGGTCAATGAATGATGCATAACCAACCGCTGTTGCCGGACCCGCTAAAAAAGGTGAAAGCTGTGGTAGCGTTACAGGTAATCGGGTAGCAAGTAATACCGCAATGAGTTCGAGATAACAGCTGTCCTCCTTCCATAAAAACGCCCGGTCACCTTGGTGGCTGCCCGCAATCACGACCAGACTAGAGAAGATCGTTTAAGCAGGCGGCCCAACCGGCCTGCGACACCGGCATCGAGCAGGGTCGGATGCCCCTCGCCGGCTGACATCCAACGGTAAAGGAGGCATGCGATGATCGGCCCCAACCCCCATTCGAGGATCTCTCCATGACCACCTTCACCCTGAAAAGCCGTGCCGCCTGGTCCTGGGCGCTGTACGACTGGGCCAACTCCACCTTCGCCACCACGGTGCTGGCCGGCTTTTTTCCGGTGCTGTTCAAGCAGTACTGGGCCGGGGAGATGGCCGCGGCCCAGAGCACCTTCTGGCTGGGGCTGTTCAGCTCGGCGGCCAGCCTCTTGGTGATGCTGATGTCCCCCTGGCTGGGGGCGGTGGCCGATAGGCGCGGCGCCAAGAAGCGCCTGCTGCTGCTGTTCACCCTGATCGGGGTGCTGCCCACCCTGGGGTTGTTCTGGGCCGGCGAGGGTCAGTGGCTGCTGGCGGCGCTGCTGTTCGCCGCCGCCAGCGTCGGCTTCTTCGGCGGCCTCACCTTTTACGACGCCCTGCTGGTGGACGTGGCCGCTCCGGAGGAAAGCGACCGGGTCTCGGCCTGGGGCTATGCCCTGGGCTACCTGGGCGGCGGCCTGCTGTTCGCGCTCAACGTGGTGATGGCCACCCAGCCCCAGTGGTTCGGCCTGGCCTCGGCCACCCAGGCGGTGAAGGTTTCCTTCGTGATGGTGGCGGCCTGGTGGACGCTGTTCGCCCTGCCGCTGTTCTTCTGGGTGCAGGAGCGGCCCGCCAGCGACGGCACCGACACCAGTTTCGCCGCCCTGCTGGCCATACTGCGCCAGGCGGTCAAGACCCCCGGGGTGCTGACCTTCCTTATCGCCTATTGGCTCTATATCGACGGGGTGCACACCATCATCCGCATGGCGGTGGACTTCGGCATGGCCCTGGGCTTTGCCAGCAACAGCCTGATCGTCGCCCTGCTGCTGGTGCAGTTTGTCGCCTTTCCCGCCGCCGTGGCCTTCGGCTACCTGGGCGAGCGCATCGGCACCCGCAAGGCCATCTACCTGGGGCTGCTGGTCTATGTGGGGGTCACCGCCGGCGGCTACGCCATGCAAACCGAGAGTCAGTTCTTCCTGCTGGCCGGGGCCATCGGCCTGGTGCAGGGCGGGGTGCAGGCGCTGTCCCGCTCCTTCTACTCCCGGCTGATCCCCGCCGAGCAGGCCGGCGCCTACTTCGGCCTGTTCAATATGGTGGGCAAGTTCGCGGCGGTGCTGGGGCCCCTGCTGGTGGGGGTGGTGGCGCTGGTCAGCGGCAGCAACCGGCTGTCGCTGCTCAGCCTGCTGGTGCTGTTCGCCCTCGGTGCCTGGCTGCTGACCCGGGTGAAGGAGCCCCGTTCATGAACTCCGTCACCGGATCCGCTCAGGCGGCGGGCTGGAAGGTCAGGGGCTCGCTCGCCTCCAGTTCCGCCGACACCTCGCCGGCCAGTATCCGCCGCTGGTCTTCGCCCAGGCGCAGCACCCGGCTGCCCGTTTCCGGGGCGAAGTCGAGGCCCTTGAGATCCAGCCAGAAGGTGCTCGGGCTGAGGGCGGACTCGAAGTAGTAACGCAGATCCTTGTGGTCGACCACGCTGCGCCAGCGGGTAGAGGAAATATGCGGCACCTCGGGAGTGCTCACGCCGTAGGGCACGGATACGTTGCGGATCACGCTGAACACGGCGGCGGTGGCCAGCCGGGCATCCTCCACCTTGGGCACCGCATTGATATAGAAATGGGCCCGGGCGAAGCGGTCGGCCGGCCGGTTGGTGCCCGGCAGCATGGTGGTGCCGCCGATGTTCTCCCAGTATTGCAGCAGGGCCAGTTGCTGCGCGTAGGGCGGCTCGTTGGTCATCACCTGGTAGTCGCGGCTGTGGTGGATGACCAGCTCGCCGTCCAGGTATTCCATGATGGCGCTGTCGCCACTGGCATCGGACAACGACAGGTGCACCAGGGCATCCCGGTCCTGCCCGGGCACCTGGCCGGTCAGCACCTGGAAGGGGTGGTTGCGCACATGGTCCACCGCCTCCGCCACGGTGGCGAAATTGTCGAGCATGAACTGGGCCCAGAGCGACAGCGACAGGGACGGCGTGGTGCCGTCCGGCTCGGGGAAGACGGAGTCGGGCAGCCACAGCAGGTTGGCGGCCAGCCCGGCCTCGTTCAGGCCGTCACTGGTGGCCACGTCGTAGGCGCTGGCGATCACGCTGCCGTACTTCACCGTCCAGCGCAGGGAGGCGGGCCCGGCGGCGCCGTGGCGCTCCACCCCGCGCGGCAGCACCCAGAGGTGGGTGCCGATGTCCGTTTTCCAGTCCATGGTGCGGCCGGTCAGGATGCGTCCCTCCTCCCCCAGGTAAACGGCCCTGGTACAGGCCTGGGCCTGCTGGGCAGTCAGCCCGGCGCCAAGCACGGCGCAGCCGGCCAGGATCAAAGCGGCAAGTTTTTTCATGTGCGACTCCGTTGTGGGCGTGGCGGATCCGCCGGGATCCGGCCTGAACATCTTTATAGAGTAAACCGCCGTTAAGGGCGGGCTCCCGCGCCGGGGAAAAAACCGAGTCTAGGCCAACTCCTCGCCGGCGGCCAATGGCAAGCATCCTAAAAAGTACGTAATTTTCCGATAGTTTCGGTAAATTCTCCGGTATCCAGCTCCACCCATCGCATTCTCGACACTCGCCCGCCACCGGGGTCCGGGCAAACTTCCCCGCCGGGTGTGGCGCCAGCGCCTACACTAGGAATTGTCCCCCTTACCGAGGAGCCGCCATGCCCCCCCTTTCTCCCCTGCAGGATCGCGCCGCCGGCGCCGTTATGGGCGCCTTTATCGGCGAGGCCCTGGGCGTGGGCCCGCACTGGTATTACGATCTCGCTCAGCTGCACCGGGATCACGGCGACTGGATCGACGGCTACACCACGCCCAAGCCCGGCCGCTACCACGAAGGGCTGAAGGCCGGCGAACTCTCCCAGGCGGGTATCCTCCTCAGGCTGACGCTGGCCTCCCTGGTGGACTGCGGCGACTACGACGAAGCCGACTTCTGCTGGCGGCTGGACCAGGACTTCTTCCCCCTGCTGGACGGCACGCCCCACGCCGGCCCCGGCGGCTACACCAGCCAGTCGATGCGCGACGCCTGGCACAAGCGGGTGGAAGAAGGCCACCCCTGGGGCCGCTGCGGTGGCTTCGCCGACACCACCGAAGCGATAGAGCGCACCCTGGCCATCGCCGTGCGCCATGCCCGCTCGCCGCGCCGGCTGGCCGAGGCGGTGGCGTCCAACACCGTGCTCACCCAGATCGACAACAACATGGTGGCAATGACGGTCGCCTTCGGCGCCGTCACCGGCCTGCTGGTGCAGGGGCACCGGCTGGATACGGCCCTTTCCGGCAAGCTGATGGCACTGGTCGGGAACGACGAGCTGCCCTTTCACGCCGTAACCGGCGACCAGTTGCAACCGCCCCACGCCCCCGAGCCGCCCCGGGCCGGCCGCTTCGCCTCGCCGGACGCCCTGCTCACTCCCTCCTGCGTGGCCAGGGCCGCCGAAGACCCCGCCATCCGCATCGAGCCGGCCTGGAAGGCCTCGCTGGTGTACGGCATGCCCTGCGCCATCTACCACCAGTTGCCCGCCGCCTACTACCTGGCCGCCCGCTTCCATGACGACTTCGAGGCCGCCGTGCTGCACGCCATCAACGGCGGCGGCCAGAACCAGGCCCGCGCCATGCTCACCGGCACCCTGGTCGGCGCCCAGGTGGGGCTGTCCGGCATCCCCCAACGCTTTATCGACGGCTTGGCGGACGCCAGCGAATTGCTGACCCTGGCCCGGCAACTGGCGGAGCAGGTGGAAGCGGATACGGCCTGAAACCCCATGACGGCGCCTGGCGGCAAGCGCCCCCCGCTGTGCGTTGAGCACCACCCCACCAGGTCATGGCAAGGCCGTCACCCCGCGATACCCACCGTCACCCCCGCAATACCAACCGTCACCCCCGCGAAGGCGGGGGTCCATGGGGCATCCGCGCAGTAACACCTGTTCGGATCAGCCCCGTCCGCCCTGGGTGCCCGCCTTCGCGGGAATGACTTCGTTTGGATCCCTCACACCGAGAAGCGGGCGTAGATAGGATTATGGTCGGAGACTATGTCGGTGTTGATGGCGGTGGCCGAGTGCAGGATCAGATCCCGGTAGAAGATAAAGTCCAGGGGCTGGCGGAAATAGTGCTTGATATGGTGCGGGTCCTCCATCACCGCCTGCTGCAGGCCCGTGGCCCGGCAAAACTCGGCCAGGTAGTGGCGGCGCCGTCGGCTCCATACGTTGAAATCCCCGGCCACGATCAGCGGCCCCCGGTGGTCCAGCAGTTCCCGCTTGAGCTGTTCCATCTCCAGGTGGAACAGGCCGTGGTATACGAAATTGATGGCATGGATATTCACCACCAGCAGCTGCTCGCCCCCGGCCAGGGGATGACGGGTGAGGATCAGGCTCTTGTGGGTGGCGAAACTCAGCTCCCGGGTGCGGCTGAGCAGGGCGGTGACTTCGTCGAAGGCGCACTGGCCGGCGGTCAGTACCCCGAACAGGTGCGCCGGGGTCTGGATGTTGGGCGACACCGCGTAGGACCACCCCTCCAGCTGCAACCGGCTGTGCAACGCCAGCTTGGCCTCCTGCAGCAGCAGCAGGCTGGTGGGAAAGCGTTGCATCAACCCCGCCAGACACAGCCGGAACTCGGGGTTCAGGGTCAGTTTCTGGGTGTTCCAACACAATACCCCCAGGTCCTCCCGGGCCAGCGGCTGGTGCTGATGGCCGAGCTGATGGGGCGTAATACGGGGGCGGAGCATAGGGGGTTGTCCTGCGGTTGCCGAAATCCGATCTTCATCTTAGCATTCTCCCCCACCCCCGGGCACAACCTGCGGGGCCACGCTAGGCTTGTAGGTAGTCATCGCCATTTGCCCGCCCCGGGCAGCCCAGCAAAAGGTGCTTTCCGTGTCCGAACCTCATGCATTAGCCGCCGTCGAAATGGGCATAGACACCCACCAGGAGCCGGTGGTGTTCCTGCGGGCCGACAGCAAGGTGTGCCGCGCCGAAGGTTTCAATGCCAACACCCGTATCCAGGTCAACCGGGGGGAACAGGCCATCATCGCCACCCTCAACGTGGTCACCGAGGCGGTACTCCCCCCCGGGCAGGTGGGTTTTTCGCGTATCGCCTGGCAGCGCCTGGGGCTTACGGGCGGCGAGTCGGTCACCCTGAGCCATGCCCCGGTGCTGCATTCCATGAGCGCGGTGCGCAAGAAGATCTACGGCAACCTCCTGTCGCCAAAGGAAATCGCCGACATCATCCAGGACATCAGTGCCCACCGCTATTCCGACATGCAGATCGCCAGCTTTATTACCGCCTGCGTCGACCGGCTCAACAGCGACGAAGTGATCGCCCTGACCCAGGCCATGGTGGCCAGCGGCAAGCGCCTGAGCTGGCCCGCCAAGCTGCAACTGGTGGATAAACACTGCATCGGCGGCGTGCCCGGCAACCGCACCACTCCCATAGTGGTGGCCATCGCCAGCGCGGCCGGGCTGGTGATGCCCAAGACCTCGTCCCGCGCCATCACCTCCCCCTCCGGCACCGCCGACACCATGGAAGTGCTCACCACGGTGCGCCTCAGCCTGGCCCAGCTCCAGGCCACGGTGCGCAAGGTGAATGCCTGCCTGGCCTGGGGCGGCGCCGTCAACCTGAGCCCGGCCGACGACATGCTGATCCGTATCGAGCACGTGCTGGACATCGACGGTGCGGGCCAGATGGTGGCCTCGGTGCTGTCCAAGAAGCTGGCCGCTGGCTCCACCCATGCCCTTATCGACATTCCGGTGGGCCCTACCGCCAAGGTGCGCAGCCAGCACCAGGCCCGGCAGATGGCCAGCCTGTTCGACACCGTGGGCAAGGCGCTGGGGCTCGAGATCCGTTGCCTGATCACCAGGGGGGAAGAGGCCATCGGCTACGGCATAGGTCCGGCCCAGGAGGCCCAGGACATTCTCGCGGTGCTCAACAACGCGCCGGAAGCGCCCGCCGACCTGCGCGAGCGGTCGTTGTTCCTCGCGTCCCACCTGCTAAACATGGCCGGCCAGGCGGATCTGGCCACCACCGCCGGTCAGGCCCGGGAAATTCTGAACTCCGGCCAGGCCTGGGCCCAGTTTCAACGTATCTGCACCGCCCAGGGCGGGCTCAAGGCCATTCCCCAGGCGGCCTACCGGCTGGAGCTGGGTGCCGGCCACAGCGGTACCCTGCTGGCCATGGACAACCGCCGCCTGGCCCGGCTGGCCAAGCTGGCCGGGGCCCCCACTTCACCCGCCGCCGGTCTGCGCCTGCACGCCAAGCTGGGCCAGGCCCTGGCCCGGGGCCAGCCGCTACTCACCCTCTACGCCGACAGCCAGGGCGAGTTGGACTACGCGGCGGATTACTACGCCAACAACCATGATCTCTTTATGATTGGAGAGGCGCCATGACACCGCTGCTGTTTTCCCTGGCGGAAACCCACCCGCTGTTCGCGCCCCTGTGCCAGGGCCTGGGCGCCGAGCCGGGCCAACTGGCGCGGCGCCGTTTCCCGGACGGCGAAAGCTACCTGCGCCTGCTGAGCGAGGTGGCCGGCCGTTCCTGCCTGGTGCTGGCGGAGTTTTCCCGCCCCGACGACAAGTTCCTGCCCCTCTGCTTTCTGTGCGATACCCTGAGGGAGCTCGGCGCCACCCGGGTCGGGCTGGTGGCCCCCTACCTGTGTTATCTGCGCCAGGACGCCCGCTTCCGCCCCGGCGAAGCGCTCAGTTCCCACAGCTTCGCCCGCCTGCTCTCCCCCCGTATCGACTGGCTGGTCACCGTGGATCCGCACCTGCACCGCATCCACCGCCTGGACGAGATCTACGCGGTGCCAAGCATGGTGGTGCACGCGACGCCGCTGCTGGCGAACTGGCTGCGCGGCTGGCAAGAGCCGGTGCTGCTGGTGGGGCCGGACGCGGAAAGCGAACAGTGGGTGGCACGGCTGGCCGCCGACAGCGGCCAGCCCCATGTGGTGGGCGAAAAGGTGCGCAAGGGCGACCGGGAGGTGAACGTGAGCCTGCCGGAGCTGAGTGCTTACCGCGGCCATACCGCCCTGATCGTGGACGACGTGATCTCCAGCGGCCAGACCGTGCTGAGCTGCCTGCAGGCCCTGCGCCGCCAGGGAATGGTGCGGGTGGACTGCGCCGCCATTCACGGCCTGTTTGCCGACCGCATAGAAGACAAACTGACCCGGGCCGGGCTGCGCCGGCTGCTCACCAGCAACAGCATCCCCCACCCGTCCAATATCCTCGATCTCAGCCCCCTGCTGCTGGAGCCCATCCGGCAATGGCTGGCGGCGGGCTGAGCCCGGGCTCAGCGGGCCAGCGCCAGCAGTACCGGCTCCCGGAAGTCCAGCGCCATGGTGACGCTGATGGCGGTGATGGTGATGATCGACAGCAGGAACACCTGCCGCGCCCAGCCGTTCACCTCCACCCCCCTGCCGTAGCCGCGCAGCGCCATCAGCAGCCACCACAGGCTGGTGGCGCAGGCCACCGCCATAAAGGTCAGGCCGGTGTAGCCGCCGAGCGGCAGCAGTGCCGTCACCAGGCAGAACACGGCGATGTAGCGCACTATATGCCGCTTGGCCTTGGCGATGCCTTCCGCCACCGGCAACACCGGTATGCCGGCGGCGGCGTAGTCCTGGTAGCGGAAGATGGCGATGGCGTAGGAGTGGGGCATCTGCCACAGGCTGAACATCAGCAGCAGTATGGCCGCGCCCGGGTCGAAGCCGCCGCTCACCGCGCAGTAGCCCACCACCGGCGGCACGGCGCCGGACAGGCTGCCCACCAGGGTGCCGTATACCGAACGGCGTTTCAGCCAGAGGCTGTATAGCCCCACATAGACCCCGTAGCCGAGGGCGGCGAACAGCACCGCCACGGCATTGGTGAACAGCGCCAGCATGGCAAAGCCCAGCAGCCCCAGGGTAATCCCCAGGGTCAGGGCCGCGGCCGGGGAGAGTTCGCCGGTGACCGTAACCCGATGGCGGGTGCGCCGCATGCGGGCGTCGATATCCCGGTCGATGCAGTTGTTGATGGCGCAGCCCGAGGCCACCACCAGGGACAGGCCCGTCACCGTCGTCAGCAGCAGGAGCCAGTCTATGTCGCCGCGGGCGGCGAGGAAGAAGCCGCCCGCGACCGAGATAAGGTTGCCCATGATGATGCCCGGCTTGGTCACCTTGAAATAAGGCTGAATCATAAAAAATCCTTCGGGATAAACTCCCGTTTTGCGGAAAGGGGCCGGCCGGCGGCCCTCAGCTTGATGACAAAGTCGTTGTCATGACCGTATCAGTCGGCCAAAGGGCCAACCGGTGGCCCCTTATATTTCCGGAATATTCAATACATCATCATGGCGTTGGCACTGAGGATGATCCACACCGACAGCCCCACCACCATGACGATGACCAGGACGGTGAACAGGAAGGCCACGGTGTTGTCGCGCCCCCCCGGGGAAAAGTCGAGGTGCAGGAAATACTTGAGGTGCACCACCAATTGCACCACCGCCAGCCCGACCACCACCGCCAGGGTGGCGCCCATGCTCAGCGACTCCGTCATCACCGCCCAGAACGGAATGGCGGTCAGGATCACCGACCACACAAAACCGCTCAGGTAGGACTTCACGCTGCCGTGTCCGGCATCATGCTGCTGGCTCATGCCATCACCCCCATCAGATAAACCACGGTAAACACACAAATCCACACCACGTCGAGGAAGTGCCAGAACAGGCTGAGGCAGCCCAGCCGGGTCAGGGTCCGGCCGGCGGTGCCGCGCCTGGCCACTTCCACCATCAGTACCAGCATCCACACCAGGCCGGCGAACACGTGCAGTCCGTGCAGGCCCACCAGGGTGAAGAAGGCGCTGAGAAAGGCGCTGCGCTGGGGGCCGTTGCCGCCGGCGATCAGGTGATGGAACTCGTACAGCTCCATGGCGATAAAACCCGCCCCCAGCAGGAAGGTCACCGCCAGCCAGCCCAGGGTGGCCCGGCGGCGGTCGCCATGGGCGGCCAGCATGGCAAAGCCGTAGGTGATGCTGCTCACCAGCAGCAGGCCGGTTTCCACCAGCACGAAGTGAAGGTCGAACAGTTCCCGGGCCGAAGGCCCGCCGGCGGTATTCTGGTACAGCACCGCGTAGGTGGCGAACACCGAGGCGAACAGCAGGCAGTCGGTCATCAGGTAGAGCCAGAAGCCGAACAGGGTGGTGCGGCCACCGTCGTGGTGTTCTTCATCATGCCCGTGGTGGGCGGAGTTCAGGGACAGGGTAGCCATCAGGCGGCCTCCTCCAGTTGTTCGCATACACGTTGCAGGTGGTCCCGTTCGATGCGGGCGATCTCGTCGGGCTGCACATGGTAGTCGGTGTCCGGGTCATAGCAACGCCACAGCAGGGTGGCCAGGCCGAGCCCCAGGCCGGCCAGCACCAGCCACCAGATGTGCCAGGTGGCGGCAAAGCCGGCGACGGTCAGCGCCAGCCCGATGATCACCCCGGCGGCGGTGTTACGCGGCATGTGGATGGGTTTGTAGGAGGCCGGCGCCCGGTAGGCGGTACCCTGCTCCTTCATTTCGGTGAAGGCGTCGATGTCCGTTACCCGCGGCAACTCGGCAAAGTTGTAGAAGGGCGGCGGCGAAGACGTGGACCACTCCAGGGTATGGCCGTTCCAGGGATCGCCGGTGCTGTCCCGGTTCTGCTCCCGGTCGCGGAAACTGACGTAGAGCTGGACGAACTGCAGCACTATGCCCGCCAGAATGATCAGCGCGCCCACCGCGGCCAGGTACAGCCAGGGTGTCCACAGCGGATTGTCGGTGTGGTTGAGGCGCCGGGTCATGCCCAGGAAGCCGAGCACATAGAGCGGCATAAAGGCCACGTAGAAGCCGATTTGCCAGCACCAGAAGGCGGCCTTGCCCAGCCGTTCATCGAGGCGAAACCCCATGGCCTTGGGGAACCAGTAGGCAAAGCCGGCCAGGTAGCCGAACACGGCGCCGCCGATAATGGTGTTGTGGAAATGGGCGATCAGGAACAGGCTGTTGTGCAGCACGAAGTCCGCGCCCGGCAATGCCAGCAGCACCCCGGTCATGCCGCCGATGGCGAAGGTCACCATAAAGCCGAGGGTCCACAGCACCGGCACCGTGATGCGCAGCCGGCCCCGGTACATGGTGAACAGCCAGTTGAACAGCTTGGCCCCGGTGGGCACGGCGATGATCATGGTCATCACCCCGAAGAAGGCGTTGACGTTGGCGCTGGAGCCCATGGTGAAGAAGTGGTGCAGCCAGACGATGAAGCCCAGTACCGAAATGGCGCCGCTGGCCCACACCATGGAGCTGTAGCCAAACAGCCGCTTGCCGGTGAAGGTGGAAATCACTTCCGAGAAGATGCCGAAGGCGGGCAGCACCAGTATGTACACCTCGGGGTGACCCCAGGCCCAGAACAGGTTGATGTACATCATGGCGTTGCCGCCGCCGTCGTTGGTGAAGAAGTGGAAATCCAGGTAGCGGTCCAGGGTCAGCATGCCCAGCACCGCGGTGAGGATGGGGAAGGAGGCGACGATCAGGATATTGGCCCAGGTGCAGGTCCAGGTGAAGATCGGCATCTGCATCAGCGTCATGCCCGGCGCCCGCATGCGGAACACCGTTACCAGGAAGTTGACCCCGGTGAGCAGGGTACCGATGCCCGATATCTGCAGCGCCCAGATGTAGTAGTCCACCCCCACACCGGGGCTGAAATCCAGCTCCGACAGGGGTGGATAGGCCACCCAGCCGGTCTTGGCGAATTCCCCCACCCCCAGCGACAGGTTTACCAGTATGGCGCCCGAGGCCGCCAGCCAGAAACTCAGGTTGTTGAGGAAGGGAAAGGCCACGTCGCGGGCGCCGATTTGCAGCGGCAGCACTATGTTCATCAGACCGATCATAAAGGGCATGGCCATGAAGATGATCATGATGACACCGTGGGCGGTGAAGATCTGGTCGTAATGCTCCGGCGGCAGGTAGCCCTCGGCGCCGCCGGTGGCCATCGCCAGCTGGGCTCGCATCATCAGGGCATCGGCGAAACCGCGGATCAGCATGATGAAGGCCAGCACTATGTACATGATCCCTAAGCGCTTGTGGTCGACCGAGGTGATCCAGTCGCGCCAGAGCGGGCCCCACTGGCGGTGTTTGGTGAGCAGGGCGACCAGGGCCAGGCCGGCCAGGCCAACCACCGCCAGGGTCGCCATGATGATGGGCTCGTGATAGGGCACGGCCTCCAGGGTGAGTTTTCCAAGCAACGACATCTTATTCTCCTGCCTCCCCGTGGTGTTGGGCGGTATGACCGGATGCACCCGTGATATGGTGATCCTTCATGTACTGCATCACTATGTGGTGGAACAGGCCGGTATCGACCCGGCCGTAATGCTCCACCGGATGGTGTTCGCTGGGCTCGGCCAGCCGCCGGTAGGCCGCCAGGTCGAGGCCGCCGGCGCTGCCGCGCACCTGTGCCACCCAATCGTCGAACCCTGCGCAGCTCGGGGTGGCGATGGCCTTGAACTTCATGCCGCTGAAGCCCTCTCCGCTATAGTTGGCGGAAATACCGTCGAAAGTGCCGGCTTCGTTGGCGATCAGGTGCAACTTGGTCTCCATGCCCGCCATCGAGTAGATCTGGCTGCCCAGTTGGGGGATGAAGAAGGAGTTCATGGTGGTGTCCGAGGTGATCTTGAACTCCACCGGCACATTGGCGGGGAACACCAGTTCGTTGACCGAGGCGATGCCCTGCTCCGGGTAGATGAACAGCCACTTCCAGTTGAGCGACACCACCTCCACCGTCAGGTGCGGCTGGTCGCTGTCCAGTGGCTTGTAGGGATCGAGGGCATGGGTGGAACGCCAGGTGATGGTGCCCAGCACCAGGATGATCACTATGGGCACCACCCAGACCACGGTTTCTATCTTCTTGGAATGCGACCACTTCGGCAGGTAGATTTCATGGTCGCGGCCATCGCGGTATTTCCAGGCGAAGTAAATCGTCATGGCGATCACCGGCAGCACCACCAGCAGCATCAGGATGGTGGCAACGATGATCAGGTATTTTTCGTCGATGCCGACTTGTCCTTTGGGATCAAGCACGCCACCCTGGCAGCCGGCCAGTGTAGCGGCGGCCGACACCGACAGAGCCAGGTTAACAAGGCTGCGAATTAACAAAAGGGACCTCCCCCTTATCCATAAGGTCATAAGCGCGCCGCCCGAACGGACGGCGACAACACAACTGTTTTATCAACAGGAACTTATGAGCATGATCCGACCGACATCGGCATGGAGGCACGGGCGCCCTTCACCGGGCGGGTGCCGGGAGAAACGGCAGGCCGCGCCGTGTGAATGGCCGGGTGGTCAGCGGATCATGGCTGAGGGGAAGGAGGAGCGCGGCAGCCGTGGGCCCGCTGCGGCAGGCCGCCCAAGGCGGGCGCATCCGGCCAGGACCGGGGATGCTCGACGGCAATCCCCGACAGGGGATCGGTAAGCAGGTTGAGGAGCAGCAGGCATTGCTGCACCAGCAGGGGCGCCAGCAGCAGCAGGGCGGCGCCGCCCAGTTCCGCCAGCGACAGCAGCGACAGGCTGTCGCCGAGCACCAGCAGGTATTCCGCCGCCTGGCCAAAGAAGCCGAACCAGGAGAACAGCCATTCCGCGATCGTCCCCAGCAGGGTGAACAGGCAGACACCACCGACACCCGCCATACCGGCGCGGGGCAAGGGCGCGGGCAAACGCCATTTTTCAGCAAGGGTGATGTTGCAGCTCTGGTTCAATGGGTCTGGTCCGGCCGGGGCTCTAGAATGCCGGTGAAAGAGGAAAGACAACCGTTCTCAATCACCGAGGTCCCGGAGAGTATCAAAAAGTATACAGCCGTACAACCGCCGGACCCGGGCAAGGCCGGGACTCGGCTCAAAGTACCGATATCCGCTGGTATTCCTGTCTCGGCCCGGTAAGCGCTGGTGCGGCAGGTTGATCGCGCATGGACGAACCACATCCGCCACCGTCATCCTCGGGGCAATCACCGAGCCCTGAACTCCGGGCAGGCTGACTATAGTTAGCAAGGAGCTCGCCGCTCAACGTCAACCTTGCCGGCGGGCTTAAGAATCATATGGCACCCTGGCAGTGAGCCAGTCGATGCCGCCCGTGACCGGACGCCATGCACGGGTCGGCATCCATGAGTTGTATCCGGTGCTCCTGCCGTTGAGCGAGGCGACGGGGCGCCCGACAGGAGCCTTGTATGTCATGCCGTTATTGCCATCGCTGGCACGCCCTACTGCTATGCCTGGTGCTGGCCACCACCGTTCATGCCAATATCCCCCGCTGGCTGGAGCTGGCTCCCGGCGACCCCGGAATACATATCCGCGGCACCATTCGCTACCTCAATCTGGAAGGCGGTCTCTATGTCATTCGCGATGTTCGCGGTATCCACTATCATCCCCTTAACCTGCCGCCCGCCTTCGAGCAGGACGGCCTGGCGATAGAGGCCCTGGCCCGGCTGCGGGATGATGGCCTGTCCGCCGGCATGGTGGGCCCGCGAGTCGAACTGCTGCATATTCGCCGGGCAAGCCGACTCGAATAGATATTGCCCCCTGGCCGGGAGTCGGGGCAGGGCCCCGGGCTCTGGGCTATTCTTGAGTGAGGTGACAGTTCATGTCAGGTTGGGCCTACAGTCAGGAGACGCTCTTATGTTCAGGCATTGCGTTGCAGGTATTGATTTTTCGGCGGGCTGGGATCGGGTGCAGGCCCGGTTGAAGCATATGATGACCCTGTTCGGTATTCGGGAGTTGACCCTGGTGCATGCGGATGAACCCCACCGTCGTTCCCACAAGGACACTACCGGCCGCACCAACCGCCAGCTCCACCTGGAGCAGGTTGTGGCAGACCTGAGCCGCGAGCTGGGCATAGCCGTGCATGGCCATTTCGTGTCCGGTTTTGCGGTGCCTTCCATCCTTGATACCGCCAAAAAGAAAGAGGCCGATCTGATCGTGGTGGCCAACCGCAGCCATTCCCGCAGCCGGGAGTTCTTTATGGGCAACGTGGCACTGAACCTGGCGCGCATGAGCAAGCTGCCGCTGCTGATAGTGCCCTCCGATCTGGGGGCAATAGAAGACAGTGCCCCCCTGCTGCTGGCCACGGACAACTCGCCGGCCTCGGCCAGGGCCCGCACCTGCTTCACCGAGCTGCTGGGTGCCGACCGCAAGGGCATGGTGATGATAGTCCGCAATCCCGAGCATCAGGTGGCCTTCGAGGAAGTGCAGGCCGGTGAAAGCGTCGCGGCGAACAATCCGAACCTGGAGGTTCGCACCGTGGTCGGCGATCCGGTAGAGGAAATCTGCGAAGCCGCCAACGACGTCAACACCCCCCTGATCGTGCTCGGCAAGCGGGGCACCAACCCCATCGCCGAGCTGCCCCTCGGCAGCACCGCCGAGGGCATCTGCCGGCACGCCACCAATCCGGTGCTGCTGGTACCCTCCTGAACCCATGGCCGGGCCGCCGGACAGGCGCCCGGCCCTTCCCCTTTCTATACTCGTATCCGACCTGGCCGGAGAGATCCGGTCGCTTCATCAACAGGAGGAAGTGCCCATGTCCATCAGGATAGTCACCATCTGCGGGAGCGTACGCCCCGGCAACTACACCGCCATGGCCCTGGAGCTGGTTCATAACGAATTCATGAAGCTGCCCGGAGTGGAACTGATCCCCCTCCGGCTGGACGACCTGGACCTGCCCCTGCCGGGATTGCCGGCGAACAACCCGGACGCCATCGCCCGCTTCCAGGACAGGGTGGCATCGGCCACCGGCGTGCTGCTGGCTTCGCCGGAATACCACGGCGGCGTCAGCAGCCCCATGAAGCTGGCTATCGACAACCTGGGCTTTCCCAGCAAGCTGGCCGGCAAACCCGTGTCCCTGCTGGGGGTGGCGGCGGGCACCATCGGCGCCATCAAGTCCACCGAGCAGTTGCGCGCCATCTGCGCCCACATCGGCGCGGTACCGCTGCCCCTGGCGGTGTCGGTAGCCAATGTGCAGCAGGTGTTCGACGCCGAGGGCCGTTGTCTCGATGCCGGCACGGAAAAATTCATCCGCCGGGCGGCGCGTAACCTGATCGACTACATCAACGATGCGGTCTGCCCCAAACTCAGCCTCGAGGCCATATTGCGCGGCCGGGCGGAAGGAGGCTGAGCCCGGCCAACGCTCCGGCCAAACCCGGCTATAGTTAATGCCTTGACCATAACGAGGAGCAGGGTAATGAACATGAATCCGGTAGTCTGGTTCGAAATCTATGTGGCGGACATGCCCCGGGCCAGGGCCTTTTACGAAGCCATGCTGGCGGTACGGCTGGAGCCGCTGGCCGACCCCACCGTCGACGACGGCACCAACCTGGAGATGTGGGCCTTTCCGGGCCAGCCCGAAGGGGCCGGCGCCTGCGGCACCCTGGCGCGGATGGAGGGCTGCGCCCCCGGGGGCAACAGTACCCTGGTGTATTTCGGCTGCAACGACTGCGCCGTGGAGGCCGCCCGGGCGGCGGCCAACGGCGGACGCCTGGTGCGTGAAAAATTCTCCATCGGCCCCCACGGCTTTATCGCCCTGGTGGAGGACACCGAGGGCAATATGATTGGCCTGCACTCCATGCAGTGACCGTTGTCTTGAACCTGTTCACGCCGACGGGCCGCATGAACAGGAACCAAGGGCCACCCCGTCATCAAACGATGTGGTGGCGCTTGGCGAACTCGACCAGTTCCACCAGCGAGTCCGCGCTCAGCTTCTGCATGACCCGCGTCTTGTAGGTACTGACGGTCTTGTTGCTGATCAGCATCGCCTCGGCGATCTGCTTGTTGCTTTTACCGAGCGCCAGTTGCCGCAGCACCGTCATCTCGCGATCCGTCAACCGCTCAATCAGGGCATGCTCTTCCCCCGCGGTTACCGACTCCAAGGTGGCTCCTTCCACATAAGGAAAGAAACTGTATCCGGCCAGCACCATCCGGGCGGCATTGCCCAGCGTGTCGAGTTCATTGTCCTTGCTGACGAAGCCCATGGCGCCCGCACGCATGCAACGCGCCACCACATGCTGCCCCGACTGGGCGGTGAAGACGATGACTTTCGCCCCGCCCCCCTGGGCCCGCAGGCGCCCAATCACCTCGAGGCCATCGAGCTTCGGCAGCGAAATATCGAGGATCACCAGGTCGACGGCATGAGCGCGCGCCTGCTGTATGGCCTCGGTGCCGCTGCCCGCTTCGGCAACGACCTGATAGCCGCAATGCTCGAGCTGCTGGCGCACCGCCAGGCGGATCACCGGATGGTCGTCGACGATAAGGATATTGGGCATGGGAATGGTTCCATCCTGTAAGACACACGAAAGCATGCGCCCTTGAGTCCCTAGTCTAACTTTCCTGAAAAGGAATGAAAACTCCGACGACAATACGGAGCTTTCCTACGACCACCATGGATATATCCGACAGACCGCGCGGTATAAAGGCTCCATCCTCTTCGAGTCTCGCGGCAACGAAAAATACGGTGGGCAACGAGAAAACCTGGCGAGCGCAAATCCCCGGCACATGCCCTCTTACCGGCCCGGCACGTCAGCGCGAGATGCTTGTCACAAACGCCCAACGGCTTGGCCCAATATCTCCGGAGCTTACCAAGACACCATGTTTCGTGCCCTCTCATTCCTGTTCCTGTTGATCCCCTTCACCCTTGGAGCAAAAAGCGATCGGCCGGAGCCACTCGACTTGTTGCCCCATACCCGTCTTCCCTACCGGGAAATCACGCTGGGTGAGGACGACTGGCGCTGGCTGAGGCAAAAGAAGGAACTGACCGTCGGTACCTCACTGCCGGATCAGGCACCGCTCGACCTGTCCCGGGGCACGGGCGACTACGAAGGCATTACGGCCGACTACCTGAGCAGCCTCGCCGACCGCCTGGGAATGCGCGTGCGCGTGCTCCGCTACGCCAGTCGTGGCGCGGCGCTCGAGGCCCTGGCCAGGGGCGAGGTCGATCTGCTGGGCAGCGCCACGCCGCAGGAGGTGGCACAGTTGTCTCTTATTCTGAGCGATCCCTACTTTACCGCCCCGCCGGTCCTGGTTGCCCGTATCGGCGAAACGCTCGAACTCCTTCCTGAGCTCAACGGCGTACGCCTTGCCGTCACTCACGAATATGCCCGCAAGATAGACGCCCGCAGCCGTTATCCGCAGGCCAGCTTCACGGTATTCAAGTCCACCGACAGCGCCATGGCAGCGGTGGCGTTCGGCCAGGCCGAAGTGCTGCTCACCGATGCCGCCTCCGCCTATTACCTGATCGCCGGCACCTACTCGAATTACGTCCGCGTCGCCTACACTGATGAAGCCCGGGCGACCGGATTCCATTTCGCGCTTGGCAATAACAGTCATCGCCTGCGGGACATCCTCAACACCGCCCTCAAGACACTGCCGCCACCGCTTCATCGCGCCATCCTGGAACACTGGTCCGGGAGCCTGCAGGCCCATCTTGAAAAAACCGTCCTTACCGAGAATGAACGCGCCTGGATTGAACGCAATCCCACCGTGCGCGTTGCCGTGGGCCGATATCTGGCTCCTTTTTCCTATTTCTCCACCCATGGACACTATCAGGGCATCACCGCGGATCTGTTGGCGCTGATCGCGACCAAAACGGGACTGAGATTCGATATTGTGCCGCAGCTCAACCTGGAGGAAACCTACGACGCCATCCGGAACCACCAATTGGACATCATTGCGGATCTTCCCCGGACCGGGGAGCGGGAAACCTTTCTCCGGTTCACCCGCCCCTACCAGATTGCCCCCTATGTACTGGTCACCCGCAACCAGGCCGGCTCCCCCGAAACCCTGGAAGCATTGGCAGGAAAAAAATTGGCAATACCGACCGGACATACGCTGCTGCCTTACTTGCGCGCCAGGTATCCGCAAATACAACTGCTCGAAACCGACAATTCCCTGGCATCCATGGACTTGGTCAAGAAGGGGCAGGCCGACGCCACCGCCATGTCGGCGACCATCGCCAACTACCATATTCCACGCCAGTCCGAAGGCACGCTGCGCATCGCTTCGACCATCGAATCGCCGGCATCGATGGTTGCCTTTTCCGTACGTCGCGACCAGCCGGAACTCCACGCCATCCTGGAAAAAACCCTTCGCAGCATCCCGCTTAACGTCCTCGATACCCTGAGCAACCGCTGGCACACCACCACCCGCATAGCCCCTCCCTCCTGGCGGGACTACAGCCAGCTCATCTACCGTGTCGTGGCCATATCAAGCGCACTACTGCTGCTTGCCTTGCTCTGGGCATATTCCCTGCGCCGGGAAGTCGAACAGCGCAAGATGGTGGAAAGGGCCCTGGGCGATCAATTGCAATTCATGGAAACATTGCTCGACGGCATCCCCCACCCGCTCTACGTGCGCGACCGTCAACAACGCCTGCTCATGTGCAACCACAGCTATCTCCAGGTACTGTCCGACAAACGTGCCAACCTGATCGGCACCTCTCCCCTGGACCTCGCATTACGGGAGGCCCCGGAGTACGCAGCGGATTACCGACGCGTTATGGCAAGCGGCGAGCCGCTCCTGAAGGATCGCGAAGTGCACATCCGGGACCGGCACTGCACCATCTACAGCTGGATACTGCCGTACCGCAACGCCCTCGGCGAAATCCAGGGAATTATCGGCGGCTGGCTGGACGTCAGCGATCGACGACAGCTGCTCGAAGAACTCAGGCAGGCCCGGCAGGAAGCCCTCGACGCCAGCCAGGTCAAGACCACGTTCCTGGCGACCATGAGCCATGAAATCCGCACCCCGCTGAATGCCATCATCGGCATGCTGGAACTGACCTTGAAACGGGCGGAGAAAGGGCAGTTAGACCATTCGGCGATAAAAGTGGCCTACGGCTCCGCCCAGGGGCTGATCGGACTGATAGGCGATATTCTGGATATCTCACGTATCGAGAGCGGGCTCCTCACGCTCAGCCCGGAGCGGACCCAACTGCGCCAACTCGTGGAATCCGTCGTGCGGGTGTTCGACGGCCTGGCCCGACAGAAAGGTCTGCAACTAAAACTGGAGATGCACGGGCCTCTCGGCCAGGACATCCTGCTGGATCCGCTGCGCTTCAAACAGATACTGTCCAACCTGGTCAGCAACGCCATCAAGTTCACCGAACGCGGCGACGTCGTCATCAGCATGGACTGCCGGCCGCTCGCACAGGATCGGCTGGGGGTGACGCTCACCGTCCGGGACACCGGCATCGGCATCTCGGCGGAAGATCAGTTGAAACTGTTCCAGCCGTTCAGCCAGGTCGCGGGCGCCGACGCCCGCTCGGGAGCGGGCCTGGGTCTGGCGATCGCCAGGACGCTGTGCGAAATGATGGGGGGCGAGTTGCGCCTGTCCAGCAACCTCGGGGAAGGCACCTGCGTGTCCGTGGCACTCGAGCTCGAACCGCTCGCGCTCCGGGAAAAAGCGATGACCGGCTCCCGCTCGCTTACCCCCAAATCCGGCCTGCGCCTGCTGATCGTCGATGACAACCTCCCCAACCGCCTGCTCCTGCACGAGCAGGCCAGCGTCCTCGGCCACCGGGTCGAGTCGGCCGTCAACGGCGAAGCAGGCTTGCTCCTCTGGCAAAACACGTCCTTCGATATCGTGATCACCGACTGCAACATGCCGGTGATGAACGGCTACCAACTGGCCCGCCGCATCCGCGAGGAGGAAAGCCGGCAACAGCGACCGGCCTGCAGGATCTACGGCTATACCGCCAATGCCCAGGAAGAGGAGCGCAAGCGCTGCCTCGCGGCGGGCATGGACGACTGCATCTTCAAACCTGTCGGGCTGGACGCACTGGCACGGCACCTTGACGAAGCGCCCGCCGGAGAGCGGATCGACGCACAGGCACAACGCAGAGGAAGCAACAGTCACGGCGGTGTCGGCAAACCCAACGGGGTTCCGATACATTGGTAGACGCGATTTCAATCGCGTGGCAAACGGCGCTAGTTCCCAAAAATCCGTCATGCCCGCGAAGGCGGGCATCCAGGCGCGGAAAGCACAGGTCTTGCTCCCGGCAGGGTTTGATGGACTCCCGCCTTCGCGGGAGTGACAGGAAGAGTGGCAAACGGCGCCAATCCGGCGTTGCCGACGGGAAGTCGCGGCTACGCCGGTAGTCATGGCACGGTTCCCAAAGCAGTGGTAGACGCGGCTTCAGCCGTGTGGCAGACAACACCGTGCCGCCGGCGGTAGGTCTACCCGACAGGGACCGGATGGCTTGCCGCCAGCCGGCTCGTCAGTTCCAGGCCGGTTAGCGATTCGGAATAGAAAAAACCCTGGCCCTGGGTACACCCCATGTCCAGCAGTTGCCGGTGCTGGGCCCGGGTTTCGACGCCTTCGGCCACCACGGTCATGTCCAGCATTCTGGCCAACACCAAGGTACTTTCGATCACCGCCACACAGGTCGGATGGGTACCCAAACCACGAATAAACGAGGCGTCCAGCTTTATTTCGGTGAACGGCAGTTGACACAGCCGCTGCAACGACGAAAAGCCGACACCGAAATCGTCGATGGACAAGCCGAACCCGCTCCGGCGCAGGCGTGCCATGTTGTCCAGGCTGATCGCCGCGTGCTCGAGCGGCGCGGTTTCCGTCAACTCGAAGGTGATACCCGAGCTCGGCAGTCGATGGGATCGCACCCGCGCTTCTACTCGTTCGTCCAGGCCGGGGACAGCCAGTTGCGAGGCATCCAGGTTGAAGGAAAAGGTCAGCGGATATCCCTGGCTCTTCAGCAAGGATTGCAAGGCAAGCCCCTGCTCCAGCAGTGCAAACAACAACTCATCCCACCAACAGCACCGCTCGATGACCGGCATAAAATCCGAGGGGAGCAATAGCCCCCTGGTGGGATGGCGCCAACGCGCCAGCACCTCCACACCGGTGACGCTGCCACTGGCGATATCGAACTTGGGCTGGTAATACGCGGTGAACTCCCCCTCGGTGAGGCCCTTACGCACCGCCGACTCGACGGGACAATCGAACGACTGCCGGTTCGGTTGTGGCGCTGCATGAGAACGCTTGCCCAACAATTCCCGCAACAGCTCCGGCTGCAGTGGTGTGTCGGCTTCACCCAGTAGTTCCAGTCCCACGCGCCTGATCACCTGCAGCGCCGCCTGGCGCAGCTCGGGCGGCGACCAGCCATGGAGGATCACCGACTCCACCAGGCCGCGAGACCGGCGCAGGAACGCCAGTCCCTCCACACCCACCAGCCACAAGCCGCACAGCACCACCTGCACGGGGCCGCGGTCCTGCAGCAGCCGCAGCGCCTCGCCGCTATTGTCCGCCTCGAGCACCTCCCGGCAACCCAGCCGGCGGAAGGCATCGGCCGCCGACGCGCGCAGGGAGGGATGGTTTTCAAGCACAAGGACACGAAAAGGAAACATGGCAAGCCTGCTACGGGAAAAAATTCGGAACACGGCCTCATCATCCCAGCTCATCCCCGGCAAAGAAGCGGGGCAATTCCGATAGAGCGGGAGGAAATTTCCCAGACCCGGCGAGATCTCAAAGCAGTGGTAGACGCGATTTCAATCGCGTGGCGGACAACGCCGGTTCCAAGAATCCGTCATGCCCGCGAAGGCGGGCATCCAGGCGCGGCTAGTACGGGGCACGGGTCTTGCTCCTGACTGGGTTCGGTGGACTCCCGCCTGCGCGGGAGTGACACGGCGCTGGATCTCGCTACGGGGTACGGTGGTTCCCGCAAATCCGGCGGGAACCACCCCCGGCTACCTCGGCGATACCTTGCACGCTTCCTCCAGCGCCGCCAGCAGATGGGCCATGGCCCGCTCCAATGCGGCGGCATGGCCTTGCAGCGTGCCATGTCCATCGGTTTTCTGCCAGGCGCCTTCCAGCGCCTCGCAGTGCATGATCACCCCTTTGGCGTCGATCAGCCGGGCCGCGCCCCTGATGCGATGGGCCAGCTCGGCCAGCGCCTCGCCATCGGGCCCGGCTGCGCCGCCCTCGCCGCCCAGGCGGCACAGCTCCGCCAGGTCGTCCCGGTTCGATGTCAGCAGCGTCTCCAGCATCTTCCCCACCATGGCGTCGTTGCCATGGCACAGGCGCTCGAGCCGCGCCATGTCGAACGCCGGCTCGCCCGCAGTAGCCTCCTCCCGCTCCGGCCCGGGCACCTTCTCGGCGTGGTGCCGCAACGCCTGCTCCAACTCGGCCATGCCGAGCGGTTTGAACAGGCAGCCATCCATGCCCGCCGCCAGGCAACGTTCCCGCACCTCTTCCTGGGCATTGGCGGTCAGCCCGAGGATGACACAGGGCGCGCCTCCCCGCTCCCGCTCCTCGCGGCGGATATGTCCGGCCAGTGCATAGCCGCTCATCACCGGCATGTTGCAGTCGCTGATCACCAGATCGAACTCCCCCTCCCGCCAGGCGAGCAGGCCCTGCTCGCCATTTTCCGCCTGCACCACCCCATGGCCGAGATGAGTAAGCTGGCCCTCCAGCAGCAGCCGGTTGGCGGCATGATCATCAACCACCAGCACCCGCAGCATGCGCAGTTCCGTGGGCTCCGCCAGTGAATATTCCAGCTCCGGCGAGGGGATCGGCGCCAACGGCAGCTCCAGCTCGACCCGCACCAGGGTCCCGCGCCCGGCCTCGCTCTCCAGGCTCAGGGAACCGCCCATCTTCTCGCACAGGGTCCGGCAGATCGGCAGTCCCAAACCGGCCCCGGTACGCGTATCGCTCCTCCCTATTTGGGCAAAGGCCTCGAACAGCCGCGCCTGCTCGTCGGGCGCAATGCCGATACCGGTATCGCGCACGCCCAGCGTCACCCGCAGGCGCTGAGCGTCCTGCACCTGCCCGGCGAGCGTTACCGTCACCTCGCCGCGTTCGGTAAACTTGAGGGCGTTGCTGATCAGGTTGGAGAGGATCTGCTTGTAGCGCAGCGGATCGACCAGCACGCAATACCGCTCACCCGGGCTCGGTTCCAGCCTCAACGCCAGCCCCTTCTGCCGCGCCAGGCCGTCGAACACCCGCACCACGGACGCCGTCAGTGTACCCAGCTCGCTCCACTCCGGGTTCAGTTCGAGCTTGCCGGACTCGATGCGCGCGATATCGAGAATATCACCGATCAACGCCTGCAGGCCGTTCGCCGCATCAAAGGCCACCGCCAGGGAGTCCCTGTCCCAGCGGCCCTGCTCGGCACGCTTCAGCACCAGCTCGAGCAGGCCGATCACCGCATTCATCGGCGTGCGGATCTCGTGGCTCATGGTGGCCAGAAAGGCGGTCTTGGTGCGGTTCGCCTGGTCGGCCGCCTCCTTCGCCTCGCTCAGGGCCTCGAGCATGGCTTTGCGCTCACTGACGTCCAGCCAGCCGCCGATAATGCCCTGGGCCTGGCCCTGGGCATCGTAATAGGGCAGCAACCAGTGATAAACCGTCATCGACTCCCCCGCCACGTGCACTTCGCGATCGCCCATAAGCGGCTGGCCCAGGCGCAATGCCTGCCGATAGTCTTCCTGCATGCGAGCGGCCTCTTCATCGCGAACCGTGCCTCCCTTGACCACATCCTTGCCGATAACCGCCTCCCGCGAGACGTGCAGGGTTTGCAGGTAGCTGTCGTTGCACATCAGCAGGCGCAGTTCAAGGTCGCGCACATAGATCGGGTGGGGAATGCCATTGAGCAGCACCTCCATAAAATGGAGCTGGTCGCCCAATGCCTCCTCGGCCCGGCGACGCTGGCGGATCTGGCGGCGCATATACAGGTTCCACAACAGCGCCAGCAGCAGCAGCGAGACCGCAACGGGCAGCGCCCGGAAGAACAACCGGCGGTAGTTTTCCCACAGGCTGGGCGTGAACGCCGCCGTGGTACGCCATCGCCCGCCGAGCACGCTCAATTCATCAGGCTGGATGCTCAGCAACGCCTTTTCCAGGATTCCATGTAGTTCGGGAATATCGGCCCGCACCGCGAACGTAGCCCGCCCGGGTGGGCCCTCCAAGGCGGCGCCGATACGCAGTTCATTGCCCGCCATCCGCACGAGGTAATAGCCGGCTTCGATATAGGCCATCACCGTTGCATCGACACTCCGCTCCCTCGCCAGGCTAAGCGCCTCTCCCGTATTCTTGGTGAATACCAGTTGGATGTCCGGGTAGTCCGCCGCCAGAAGGTCGGTCAATATATGCCCCTCTTTTATCGCCACCCGCTTGCCGCGCAACGCCGCCAGGGACTGCGGGGCATCCGGGGCATTGCGCGTTACCAGCACGAAAGGGCTCTGCTGATAGGCACGGGTGAAGAGCAGCCCTTCGCGTTGCCGGTGGGGCGTCAGGTCGGCAACCATCTCCACCTCGTGCCGCCGGGCCGCGGCCAGCACCGCGCCGATGGTCGGCATCCTTGCGATTTCGAAACGCAGCCCCGTCATCAGGCTTACCCACGACAGCAATTCCCCATTGATGCCGCGATAGCGACCTTCCTGATCGTAGTAGGAAAAGGGCGGAAAGTTTTCCAGCACGGCGACCCGCACCACCGGATGCTCAGCCAGCCACTGCCGTTCTCCGGCGCTCAGGTCCAGGGACTTGCCGATAAAGCTCAGCCCCCCGCCGCTCCAGCGTTTGAGGATATTCTCCCGCTGCACCTCGGGGATGGCACCCAGTACCCGGTCGAGGAGCTCGCGCAGAAGATGGTCTTCAGCGCGCACGGCAAAACCGAAACCCAACGCTTGCCGAGGCAGGACCCGCGCAATCTCCACATCGTTCACATAGAGGCTGTTAATCAGGGAGTAAACGGAGACCGCGTCGCCGAGCGCCACCTCCGCCTGGCCGAAGGCCACCGCCGACAGCGCCTGCTCCAGAGTGGGAAAATGCAGTATCCCGGCACCGGGAAGCAACGACGCTATCGTCTCATCGGGCAGGTAATCCTCGGCAACGGCGAGCCGCTCACCCATGTCGGCGTCGATGTTCGCACCGATACGTGTTGCAAAAACCGGCAAATCGATCACATAGGGCGTCGTCAATTTCACACCGGGAAGCCGCGCCTCCCACTGGTTCGAGGTGTCGACCATGTCGACCTCCCCCGCCAGTAGCGCCGCCATCACCCCAGGGCGATCGGGATAGCGTTGCACGCGGATCGAAATGCCCAGCACCTCCTCCACTATGCCCAGCACGTCGGCGGAGATCCCTTCGTAGCCGCGCTCGCCCTGATAGAAGGGGGAGAAACCGCCCCCGGACGTTCCCACCACCAAGACCTTCTTCTGCTCGAGCCAGCGCCGCGAAGCGGCCGACAACGCCAATTCGAACGGAGGTGCCGAAATGCGTGCCTGTAGCGGCAGTTCCTCGGCCATGGTCGGAGCCGCCACCCCAGTTAGTCCGAGGGTCAGAGCAAGGGCCCACAACCCCTCGCGCAGGAAACGGATCAGGGGAACGAAGGCGTTGAGGAATGTGGCCACGGCAGAACTTCCGACAGGCAAGAGGGGGAACAGACGTCGTAGTACACTCCGGTGCGGGGTCCCGCTGGAGTCCTTCCGAATCACAGCACAGTGTATGCCACGATCAGGAAAATAGAAACAAGATTACAGCCAGTGTATACGTAGGCAATTCAGCGACTGTCCGACCAAGGACACCGGACAAACAAGACGAACACAGGCCAAGGACTACCATCAGCGCGGCACACCCAACGAAGCGTGCAGACCCCAGGGTGCAGCGAGCCGTCACTGGGATGGCCGCATACAGTCCGACGTTCATAATACGAAGTCGTGTGAAAGCATGACCACCAATCACGTCGCAGGTAACCGGCAGTATGTCCCCGCCGCCCCGAGCCCAAATAACGGCACGAACGGGGTGGCGAAGAAATGGAGAGCAGTCGTCATCGGCGGCAGAGGCAATAGCTTCATCCGTCGAGGACCGGCGAGCCCGTCAACCACTAACAACCGCATCCAGAGCCCTCGCCACCGTCCTCCCCAGCGGGCTAGCGTGACGCACCGGAGCAAGTTAACACGGACGTCCCACACGGACGTCATGCAGGTTCGACAATTAGCACGGCACTGCCTTCATACATGCCACCCCCGGTAACGCCTTCGAGGATGTCAGACACCGTAAGCAGGGTTACTCCAGCGCCTAGCGTCATGGACACGCCGAGGGGGACGCCGTCGATCAATAATCTCGCCTGCCCCGACGGGCTCAAGGCCACGGTGTCCATACCGGAAGCCAACCGGAATACAACACTGGTAATAGAGCTGCAATTGATAGTGGCGGCGGCCGTCGCTCTTGACCCGTTAACCTCGTGGCGCATTATTTCACCGTGGTCCAGCATGATAGGAAGCGGCTGCAGCGCACACGATTCGAGAGGCGGGGGGGCACCGATGCAGCCTGTAGGGGCTATTATGGAGCCGAGGAAGTATGACTTAACGTAAATACCCACACAGATAGCAGTCGTCCAGGTGGAACCGGCCTCGATTCGTGCATACGACAGGTTCTTAATTTCGTCGTAAAGCCGCATCCCTGCCTGGCTGTAGGTCTCCCCCTCTTCAACCAAGACGGATCGGCCTGTAGATATCCACACTCGGTCCTGATCGAACGTTTTGAAATAGCCCCCGAACTCGACATAGGTAAAATTATTTGGGGCCAGCTCGTCCCCGGCGGGCCCGATGTCGACCACGGCGAACTCGAGATCCTCCAGACCCGCCCTCCAGTGGTCGTGCCATTCGGAAGCATCAAACGTGTACCCGGTCAGCATGGGGAAGTCACTCCCGACACCAGGGGGGGGGACGAGGGCGCCGATAAGACACAGTACGATGAGGACACGATTCATATTCATAAGTTCCATAGTAATGGAGACGCAGTCAGAGCGTTCGCCAGGCGTCGAGCATTTGCCAGGACAGAGGAAGTGTCAGTACACGTCCGCCGCCGGCCGGTCGAAGGGAGAGGGCATATGGCCCAGCGTCCCCCATTGTAGGTTCGTACAGCAGTTATCGCCGGTCAACGACCGGCGAGGGTCAGGGGGTACGCGTTGGAAATGGTGTCGCACAGCGCGCTCCATTCCGACCCCGTTCGGGTCCGATAACGCTTTTGTTAATTCATAGCAGCTACCGTAGGGTATTTGTCCGTCGGGGAGCCGATCCGCATTGGGATGCGTTGGGGTCGGACCCACGATACTAGAAGACGGACGCAACCTCGAGCGAGGCACGGCCAGCACGATGGCGTTCCCAGGCGCGACGGTCCGACCCGGACAACGGTACCACCTAGTGCACCCGGGCACAGATGGAGCCCGGCAACGCTCGGCTTTCGCCCCCAGGTGGCGCATCGTCCGCCGCATCCGTCTTGGCCCCCTCATTGGTAGTCCGCCCGCACCCGTGCCTCCGGCGGCCGTGTTCGATCGCCTCCGAAGGCGCAGGCTCGCTCGTAAAGCCGCGCGCCGTTACCGACGGTGTTTCAGGGCCCGGACCCGTGGCCCCTCCATATGGAGGGGCCACGGGTCCGGGCGTTCGGGGCGGGGTAGGCGGTGGTAGCCGCAACACCCAGCCGACCAGCATTATCCCCCTCCCCCCGATATCACACCATCAGGCATTTCCGATGCGGCGCAGGAAATTTCCTATACGGATGGGCAAACCCTCGCCTTCCCGCGGTCGGTACCGATGGAGCACAAAGACATCGACATTCGGCCGCGGCCCCCACCCGCGGCTACGGCCGAGGGGGTTTACACGGGAGCACCAGCACCGCCTGTCGGGTAGACGGCCGGCATACTACCGTCCCGGGGCGCCGCCGTGCCGATGGAGCAAGAAAAGAGGATCGATCTGCGGGCGAGGGGCAACCAGGACAGGTATCGCGTCGAAGAAATGACGGTGTGCCGTAGAGGGATACGGGGGTCGCCGGTGGGAGCGCGGGGCGTCATGGGGTTGGTCTACAACGGCAGGATCCCCTGCGCCCAGCTGTTCCATCGTGCTTCGTACGTCCGCACCCGCGCCTCGGCGGCCGCCGGCGACAGTCCCCGGGCGCGGCCGAGCTCGTAAAGCCGCGCGCGCCGTTGCCGATGGTTTTCCAATGCCCGGGGCGCAATGCCCGCCCCGATCAACGGGCTGAGTGCACAACCCCGGCAAATGCCATGCTCCGGGGTATGAAACTCACCGCCGTCTTCAACACTGTAATGCAGGTACTGCGCGATCAGGTCAACGCAGATCGGATCCGCTACATGGCGCTCGACCAGCGCCAGCACCTGCCCCTTGCGGATATGTCGGTAATAACCGCGAATATCGGTGCGGTAGACGAAGGCATAGGCGCCGGAGCACAATGCCTGCCACGCCAGGGCGACCGAGACCCGCCCTCCGCCATGCCCCTTCAGATGGGCGCAGCACGCATGGCGCGGCAACCGTTCGGCAACCTGCAGTGCCACCCACTTCAGTACCAGGGCATCCTGGGCGCTCCACTGCACCCAGCGGGTATGCCCGCGCCGGTGCAACTGCATCGCCGACAGCCGGTAATCACCCGCCAAGACCGACCGCAGCAGTGCGGTTCCCCGGTTCGGCCAGTGATGGCGCAGGTGCCAAACATCCGCATTGGGCGGCGCATGCCGGCGGCGCGAACAGAGCCAGACATAGGCCGCTTGCCAATCCGTCCATGCCTTACTCATATTCCAGGCTAAAGGTGGCCACGGCACTGAAGGGGCCGCGTGCTATGGCTTCACTGGCAATGGCCTGCGGCTCGCCCCGCACATAGGCCTTGAACTCGAGCAGGTTATCGCCTTCGCTCAGCGCCAGGACCAGGCTCGGCTCGCCGAGCGGCAGCGGCCGGCCTTCGCGGGTCTCGATGCCGATGGCGATGCCCGACGCCTGGCTGGCGCCGTCCAGCGCCAGCAGTCCCGGCAGGGCCGTGCTCTCCACCCCGTTGAAGGTGACGGTCACGCTGTTGCCGATGGCGGGATCGCATTCCGCCAGGTGCAGTTGAAAAGGCTGCCCGTGGGTGCGCTGGTTGAGGTAGAGGTACTTGTCGATCACGGTGCCGAAGTCCAGCTCGATCAGCTCCTCCCCCGGCGGGATCACGCAGGGCTCCGCCACCAGGGCACCGTGGAAATACATATTGTCGTCCGCCCCCCGGGCGGGCAGGGCCGCCAGCAGCGCCAGCGCTGCCGTCGCCCCCAGGTGGCGCATCGTTCGCCGCATTCGTCTTGTCCCCTTCACTGGTAGTCCGCCTGCAGGGTGGCGGTGGCCGCAAAGGTCCCCTCGGCCAGGGTCGCCCCCGGCTGCTGCACCGGCACCGCCTCCAGTGCCGGCGGGGCCTCCGGATCGACGGGCACCGGCCTGTTCAGGGTGAAGGGCTGCCCGCCCAGCAGCAGGCGGATGCCCAGGTCCGCCACGTTGGCCTGTACCGCCGCCGCGTCGAAGGCGGTGGCGGTGGCGCTCAGTGTCAGGGTCATTTCCCAGCCGGTCGCATCCCCTTCGCAACGGATGCGATAAGGCACACTCTGCCTGTAGCGCTCGCCGTCCACCTTGCTAATGCCCACCCGCTCGCCAAAGTCCACCTCGATGGTGCCGCCGTCGTCGATGGTGCAGGGCGGCGGCTCGATCAGGGTGCCGCTAAAGCTCATGTTCTCCTGGGCCTGGAGGGGGGGACCGACCAGCCACCCCGCCGCCAGCAGGGCAGCCGTGCCCAGGGCCCGTCTTATCGCTTGCCCGCGCATTGCCTGCTCCTTCATTGATAGTCCACCACCAGGGTCGCCCCCGCCGAGAAGTTGCCCCCGGCCAGGGCTGCGCCCGGTCGTTTCACCGGCACGGCCATCAAGCCAGGCTTATTCGGATAAGTGAAGTCTTGCCATTGGTTCAGCGGCAACCGGAGGCCATTACTGATCAGGAGGATACCCAGATCGGCCACATTGGTTTGCAGCACTTCACCGTCGAAGCTCGCGCCGCTACCCTCTATTCTCATCCTCAAGGTATTAGAGGCAGAGTCTGTACACTCCAGGTTATAGTTCACCCACTGCAAATAGCGTCTGCCATCCACCCGGGTGGTGATCACCTCGCCGAAGTCCACCTCGATGGGGCGATCACCGTTGATCACGCAGGGCGGAGGGGCCACCACCGTGACCCGAACCGTGACCGAAGTCGAACTCTGGGCTTGTGCCGGGGCACCGCCGAGCAGGGCCCCCACCAGCAGGCAGATACCCCCCAGGGCAAGGTTCCTGCCGGTTATCTTGGCTGTCATGGCGCAACGCCTCCCTCAGTCATAGTCGAGTCGAAATTCCACCCGGGCCCGATAGGCGCCGGGCACCAGGGCTGCGGCGGTGCGCTCCGGCGCCACCTGGTAAACCAGTTCGTTATGGCCCGGCGTCAGCAACGCGGGGGCGCCGCGCCCGCCCAGGCGGACATCCCGCCCCCGCCCGTCGCTCAGCCGCAGGCCCAGGCCGGAAACGCCCGCCACCCGGACCAGCGCCGGGTTGTCCGGGTCCGCCGGCGCGACAAAGCTCACCGATACCGCCGGCTGGCTGGCATCCCACAACAGGTTGCCGCCGTGCGGGTCGCGGCTGCGCGAGGGGCCGCGCAGGCAGTCGTGCAGCCGCAGCGCAAAGGCCACCGGCTCGCCCCGCTCTCCCGCCCGGCGCAACCGGGCGCTGCTGGTTGCGCCCAGTTCCACTTCCTGGTAGGCGGAGCCCATGTCCAGTCGGCAGGCGCCTTCCGTCAGGGTGCCATGCACCCGCAACACGCCGTTGGCGCCGTCCACTTCCCAGTTGTCCGCCGCCCCGGCCGGAGCGGCCAGGGGGAACAGCAGCAGCACCGGGATCAGGGCCAACGGCGGGCGCCATCCGCCACGCCGCCGGCCGGTGCCCGCCGGCGGCCTTGCTGGTTGCTCTTGCATGCCTTACTCCTTGCCGCTTGGGGTATGATTACCGCTCCACCGGGCTAGCCTGGCAACTGCCGGCCGCGCAGCTGAACTGCAGTTGCGGCCGGCCGCCGTAGTCGTTGACGTAGGTCAGCACCGGGCTGTCGCCCAGGGCATTGGAGCCGATTTTCACCGCCGCCTCGCCGTGCGGGGCCAACATCAGGGGTTCGAACCCGGGCACCGCCTCGCCCTCCGGGCTGCGCCGGGCCTCCACCAGGGTCACGTAATAGGGCGTGGGGTTATGCACCCGGTACTGGTTGCCCTGGCGGCTCAGGGTCAGCTGTTCCTGCCAGGGGGTATCGGTCGGCGCCGTCATCAGCCCCTTGGGGCGGTAGAACAGCTTGATCCGCGTCTGCAGGGCAATCTGCAGGGTGTTGGGCTTGTCGCTCTTCGGCGGGATCTCGCGCAGGTTAAAGTAGAACAGCGATTCCCGGTCCTGGGGCAGCCGGGCGGCCTCGGGCAGCGCCTGGATCTTCACCTGGCTTTTCTCGCCCGGCTCGATACGTTGCAGCGGCGGCAGCACCGTGAGAGGCGAGCTGATCTTCTCGCCCGCTTCGTCCTCTATCCAGCCCTGGGCCAGGTAGGGCAGCTGTTTGTTTTCGTTGCTGACGTTGAGGCTGGCGGAATTGGCGCCGCCGTCGAACACCACCCGGGTGCGATCCAGGGCGATGGCCGCGCCGGCCTGCTGGGCCACCAGGGAAAGCAGCAGCGTACCGGCGGTCAGTGACAATCTCGGTTTTTTCATCTTGCGGTTACCTTTCATAGTCGTATCTCTCTTGGCTGGCGCCGCCGACGCTCCGCCTCTCGGGAGGGGAGCCGGCCGCGACCTGGTCTACCATATCGATTCCGTCCCGGAGCGCGTCGGCACGGCGTCCGCCCGGTGCTCTCCTTCGTTGTGCTCGGGGGCTGCCGGGCTGGCGGAGCCTATCGCTCCGCCGCCCGGCGCCATGCTTATCTTCAGGCGCTGATAACCGCCGATGTCGGGCAACACCACCCGGCCCGGTGCCTTTGCCCGCGGCGCTTCCTCGCCTGACGCCACCTTCTTATCCACGCTTTCCGTCAGCGGGCGGCAACTGAGCGAGGTACCGGACAGGCCCGCTTCCGGCCATTCCTCCGGCAGCAGCAGGGCGCAGCGGGGTTCGCCGTTCCAGCGTACCGTCATCTCTTCCCCGGGGCGGATACCGCTCAGGTAAACGTCGCCGTCGTCGCCCACTATGCCTACGTCCTGCTCCTTGCCGTTGATCACGGTGGCACCGAACGGCGGCGCCGAACCGTTCGCCAGGCGGATCTTCACCATCGCCTTCTCGCCCGCCACCACCTCGAAGCGGCGATAGCCGATGGCGCCCTCGGTCAGGGTGCCCTGGGTCACCGAACGGATCGCTTCGGCATTGTCGGGCATGGCGTTCAGGTCGATGCTGACCTTGCTGCGGTAATAACTGCTGACGTCGGTCACCACCGCCTTGCCGAAGTGGTTAGTGGCGGTGCTGGCGCCATGGCCGCGCACCGGCACCCCGGGCACGTCGCCGGTGTCCACCAGCACGCGCGTTCCTCCCTGCGCCCCGGCCCGGTGGAACGCGGCGCCATTGGCGGTCAGGGTGGCGCCGCCCTGCAGGGACATGCCCACCGAGGAATACTGTCCCTCCTGGTGGCTGGCGCTGGCGCTCACCTGGGCAATATCCCCCCGGTGGTTGTAGTAGCCGCTTGCCGTGGTGCCGCCGCGGTTGCTGCCCAGGCTCAGCCGGTAGCTGTCGCGCTCGTTGAGCCGGTCGTAATAGCTCGCCTGGTGGGAGACATCGCCCTGGTTCACCGAGCCGCTGTAGCTGACCGAGCCGGTGCCCCAGGGCATCGACAGCGACAGGTACATGCCGTCGTCGTTGACGCCGTCATATTTGTTGCGATACGCCGTCAGCGAGCTGCTCAGGCCCCTGAGCCGGCCCAGGTTGAACTGGCGCGACAAGGTCAGGCTGTAGCGATCGCGCTCCGGTTCGTCCCAATAGGTGTCATGGTTGTAATTCACATAGCCGCTCAACCCCAGGTCGCGAAAATGCTTGCTGGCGGTAATGGTGTAACGTTCCTTGCTGCTCCGGGCGCGCCTGCCGAACGCCAGCGCGTCCAGGTATTCGCCCATGCTCATAAAGTCCCGCTCCGAGAAGCGGTAGCCGGCAAAGGTCACCTGACTGTCGTATTCCTCAAAGCCCTTCGCATAGCTGAGCCGGTAGGAGCCGCCGGAAAGCGTCCCCTCCTGCGGCAGCCGCGCCCACGACTGGGTCATGTCGAGCGACAGGGCACCAAACCGCATCAGGTCGCGCCCTATGCCCTGGGCCAGGGCCCCGTAGTCGTCGCCGGCGATGGCGCCGCCGTACAGCGACCAGCCGTTGCTCACCCCCCAGGAAAACTCCCCGGCGCCGAACCAGGGCCCGGTGGTGCTATGCTCCCCGTTGGACGGGCGGCCGAGCGCCATTTTATAGCGCACCGCGCCCGGCCGGGTCAGGTAGGGGATGGTGGCCGTGCTCAGGGAGAACTCCTGGACGCTGCCGTCTTCCTCCTCCACCCGCACGTCCAGCTCGCCCCTTACCGCATCGCTGAGATCCTGGATGCGGAAGGGGCCGGCGGCCACCTGGGTCTCGTACAGCACGCGGCCCTGCTGGCTAATGATAACCTTGGCGTTGGTTCGCGCCGTGCCCGTTACTTCCGGCGCGTAACCACGCAGGTTCGGCGGCAGCATGTTGTCGTCCGAGAGCAGGCTGGCGCCGGTAAAGCGGAAACTGTCGAAGATGTTGAAATTCAGGTACTCCTCGCCCACCGACAATTTGGCGCCCAGTTCGGGGATCGGCCGGTAGGCGTAAAACCGGCTCCAGTCCAGCCGATTGGCCGATGAGGCGAAAGAACCACTCGAGTCTTCCACCCGGGCCTGCCAGTCGGCCCGCACGCGCCAGGCGCCCAGGTTCAGGCCCACCACGCCGTTGCCGCTGAGGTCGCGCCGGTCGCTCCCCTGCCGGTAGCCCTGCACCCGCGCGCTCAGGTTGTAATCGAGCATCAGGCCAGCCACCCCCTCGTCCCAGCGCGACGGCGGATCCCAGTTGTCCGCGGCATACTCCAGGTAGGCCTGCGGAATGCTGATATAGACCGATGCGGTGCCCAGTTCCCCCCGGGCCGACATGCCCGGCAGGCTGTCCGGGTTAAGGCACTGCCCCTCGCGCCACCAGCTCAGCTGGTTTTCCACCTCGGGTTTCAGCCCCAGTTGCCCGACCAGCCCGGGCCCGATGCACAGCTCGCTGCCCTTGGGGTCGTCCTCGGGGGGATAGAATGAAACGGACTGCTCCGGCAGTTGCTGCTTATTGATATGCACCGCCATGCTGTAATCGCCGGGCATAATATAGCCCTTGCGCGAGAACTGGCCGAGGTCGATATTGGCGCGATCCGCCACATCCAGAACATCGAGGTTGAACTGAATATCTTCCGCCTGCGCCAGACCCGCCGCCAGCGTAACAAACAACGCCGCCATGGTTAAATTGAAACGTTCTGACTTTACACGAAAAGAAATCACAATGGCTCAACATCCAGTTTATCTGCACAACAATAAATTGCGCTGCATATCAATAAACAGAGCGATAAAAAACGCTCTTGTTCGTCCACTATCCACGGCACCGTTAATAAAAACGGAAACTAGTAATAATCCACTTTGAAACGAATCGAGGAATGATAGCTCCCGGCTCTTAGCGAGGAGCCATTACCCACCAGGGCCATGGAGTAATTCAGCCTCATTGCTCCCGGTACCACCTCACCCTCCGGCAGAGGAGCACCCGGTCTGGCTATATTCCCCAGGCTGTCTGAAATCTGCAGGGCAACGCCCTCGACGTCACCTTCGACCCCAAAAAGCCCGTTATCCGCCCGACCATCGAAGGTCACCTGGAAAGATCGCCAGGGGGGCAAGGTTTCGCTGGGCCGGGACAAGCTACAGCCGATCAGCTTGATCGAGAAAGGGCGATCGAGCCCCCGACCATCCCGAATAAGCTGGCCGACCGGCAAGGTGGCCATCTCGATGGCCTGGTCGCGGCTTTCCGTATCGATGGCGCAGGCGGTTTCGATAACGGCCCCCCGCACATCGACCCGCCCCTGGCCCTGAGACCAGGCATGGCCACTCAGCAACGAAAGAGACAGGCAGGACGCCACGACACAGTGCACTTTTCCGAGCATCGACAGCTCCGATAGTTGTCTATGCCGGAAGAAGGCATGCGGAAGCTTTTCCGCATGCGCAGCCCCCGGCGTGAGGAGGGCTTAGTTGTAGGCCAGGGTAAAGTCGGCCACGCCGGCGAAATCGCCCGGGACGATAGCTTCGGCCTTGCCTTCACCCTGCAGGTAGGCGGAATACAGCAGGGTGTTATTACCGAGGGAGACAGCCTGACCGGCAGTCGCCTTGCCCAGCTTAATAGGGTTACCTACGTCATCGGTGATCACGATACCGGCACCCTTGGCCTGACCGGTAATGCCCAGCTTGCCGCTGGCGGTCTCGGCACCGGTAAAGGTCACGGCCACTGAAGAGGCGGTTTCGAAGGTGCAATTTTCCAGATCGATGGAGAAGTTTACCGGGGTAGAGGCACCGGTGCCGTTGCCGGCCTGCAGGGCCGCATTGGAGATTTGGCCCAGTTCCACTACCTGCTCGATGGTGTCGGGAGAAATGGAACAAGGCGCATCGATGATGGAGCCGGTAAAGGTAACGGAACCATGACCTTGATCGGCGGCATGGGCGACAGTAGCCCCCCCAAATACCAATGCAGCGGCAGCGATAAATTGGCTAACTTTAGTTTTAGTAAAAGTCATTGAGATAATTCCCTAACAAGTGAACAAATAAACACCATCGCGAGTAAGATGGTCATCATGAAAAACGTCGCACCCAATTTTGGTGACGAGAGAGAGAATACAAGCTCCCGCCCTCCTCCAAAATGGGACCCGGCCTAGAGAGCTGTAGGAAAATTCCCACAATATGAATCATGCCGCCAACGGCGTTGGCTTATGGAAAGATTGTGAAACCCTGATCGGGTGAATATCGAGGAGTAAGTTTAATAGGGGGATGATTATCTGCTTTCATTTCCACGAAGGCGGAAGTGAAAAATATGATACAACTAAGGCGACCGAAAAATATCTGACCGAATAAACCGGCAACACTCTTTATAAAAAATTAAATACTTTAAATACACTCCCGTATTCACGGTTTTCCTGCATAAGCGCCTTCTTCGCCATTATTTAATCACAGATAGCCTAGGCTGGATTATTTACGCGAATAAATTCGCGTCAGACTGCTGACAAAGTTGCGTCGTTCTCAGGCGGAAGTCCAGTGCAATACGTCATGGTTCTCCGCCTTCGCGGGGATGACGGCAGTTGCAAACGGTGATAAAGGGAAATATCTGGCAAAAACGCAGGTAATGGGCTTTGTCCTCAAGCTGACAGAGCTGCGTCGTTCGCGAAGGCGGGAGTCCAGTGCAATACGTCATGGGCCTCAGCCTTCGCGGAGATGACGGCAGTTGCAAACGGTGATAAAGGGAAATACCTGGCAAAAACGCAGGTAATGGGCTTTTTCCTCAGGCTGACAGAGCTGCGTCGTTCTCTGTAGTCACTCCCGCGAAGGCGGGAGTCCAGTGCAATACGTCATGGGCCTCAGCCTTCGCGGAGATGACGGCAGTTGAAAGCGGTGATAAAGGGAAATACCTGGCAAAAACGCAGGTAATGGACTTTGTCCTCAAGCTGACAGAGCTGCGTCGTTCTCTGTAGTCACTCCCGCGAAGGCGGGAGTCCAGTGCAATACGTCATGGTTCTCCGCCTTCGCGGAGATGACGGCAGTTGCAAACGGTGATAAAGGGAAATACCTGGCAAAAACGCAGGTAATGGGTTTTTTCCTCAAGCTGACAGAGCTGCGTCGTTCTCTGTAGTCACTCCCGCGAAGGCGGGAGTCCAGTGCAATACGTCATGGTTCTCCGCCTTCGCGGAGATGACGGCAGTTGCAAACGGTGATAAAGGGAAATATCTGGCAAAAACGCAGGTAATGGGCTTTTTCCTCAGGCTGACGCGAATAAATTCGCGTCTACCCGTGACATGGGTTTCAGCAGGCCGCTGTTGGCTTTATCAGGCTCCCCTCCCCGCCCTTCTTCCGCTAAGCTTGACCAGAATATGTTCCATCGGAGTCTGTTATGAAGTCCTCGCTGTATTCCGTTCTGCTGCTGCCCCTGGTATTACTGCTGTCGGCCTGCGCTAACCCCAAGCCGGGCGGCTGGCAGGTACTGGCCCCGGGTGAACCCGAGCTGAGCTTCACCGGCCTGGTGCATTACCTGGAGCTGGAAGGCGGCCTCTATCTTATCCGCGACGCCGGCGGCACCAACTACCACCCCATCAACCTGCCCGACGCCTTTCGCCGGGACGGCCTGGCGGTGGAGGTGGAAGCCCGGCGGCGGGACGACCTGCTGTCCATCGGCATGGTCGGCCCCATGATCGAGCTGCTGCGCATCCGCCGGACCGAACCCGAGCCCACCGCGCCCCTGCCGGGCAGCCAGTGGCGGCTGGAAGACCTGGGCGGCCGGGGCGTGCTGGACCGGGTGCCGGTCACCCTGGCTTTCCCCGAGCCGGGCCGGGTCGCCGGCTTCGCCTCCTGCAATTTATTCGGCGGCAGCGCCGATATCGACGGCGAGCAGATCCGGATAGGCGGCCTGGTCGCCACGCAAAAAAGCTGCACCGAGGCGGTGGAGCATCAGGAACGGCGGTACCTGGCGGCGCTGGCAGGCACCGAGCGCTTCACCACCCTGGGTCCCTTTCTCTACCTGCATGGCCCGGACTATCCCCAGCCGCTGAAGTTTATCCGTATCGAGGAAGAAGAACGGTTGATGGGCGACTGGACCATCACCGCCCATCACCTGCCCGGCATCGGCGCCATGAGCGAAGCGGAGGCCGCCGCCTGGCACGGCCGGCGGCTGCAACTGCGCTTTCCCTGGGCCGAGTGGGAGGGCGAACGTTGCGAGCAGCCCCGTTACCGGCTAAGTTCCCTCGAACCAGGCTCCCTGCTGGCCGACTACCGGCTGGCCCCGGGCAGCCTGCCGTCTCTGGAGTCGGCGCCCCGGCCGCAGCGGCTGGAGATTGCCTGCGACCAGCAGCCCTGGCTCACCTTGCTGGTGCCGGATCAACAGCGCCTGCTGCTGCCCAGGGACGGCACCTTTTTCGAACTTCGGCGCAACGACGACCACTGATAAACCACCGACAGCAACCACGAGGAACACGACAAGATGACCTGGGGATGGGTAACATTGGGCACGATCGCCCAACTGATGCTGGCCTATATGTTGTTTATGATGGCCATTTTCGCCGGGGCCGGCGCCGCCAACGGTGCCGAACTCAGCCGGCTGCAACTGCAGATACTAACGCTGGCCATCTACGTACTGCCGGCCGTCCCCGTGTTCAGCGGCGTGGTGGCTGTACCGGGTCGGTGCCTCGGCCGTCGGCTACTGGTGGTACGCCCTGCCCTTCGCAGTGGCCGCACTCTATTTCCTCTACGTCGGCCGGCTCTAACCCCGGCTCAGGGCGATACGCGCCCCCAGGCCCAGCAACAGCAGGCCTGAGCCACCCTCCAGCGCCCGGGTGTAACGGGCGCCGGCGGGGTTGCCGAACACCAGCCCGCCCAGGCAGGCGTAGAGACTATTGCTCACCGTGGCCAGCAGGCTGAACAGCAGGCCGAGCAGCACCAGCTCGGCGGCGGGATTGGCCGCATTCAGGCTCACGAACTGGGGCAGGAAGGACAGGAAGAAGATGGCCACCTTGGGATTGAGCACGCTCACCACCACCCCCTGGCGGAACACGCCCCGCGCCGGCACGCCGCCAACCTCCGGCCGCAGGGGCGAGGTACCGCGCCAGCAGTTGCGCAGCGCCATCACGCCGAGATAGAGCAGGTAGCAGGCGCCCAGGTACTTCACCAGACCGAACAGGAAGGCCGAACTCAGGATCAGCGCCGACAGCCCCAGCACGGCGGCGGCGGTGTGCACCAGGTAACCCAGGCCCAGCCCCAGGGCGGCCTTGAGTCCGGTGCGCAGCCGGCCACGCATGGTGCTGGACACCACATAGACCACGTCCGGCCCCGGGATCAGGTTGAGCGACAGGGTGGCGATAACGAACATCAGCAGGGTATGGGCTTCCATCAGAACACCACCTTCAGCGCCAGCCCCAACAGCACCAGCCCGCTGAGCTTGTCGATCAGCCCCGACTTGGCCTTGAGCCACACCAGCACGGGCCCACGCGACAGTGCCAGGGCCACCAGCAGGTACCAGAGGGCATCGATGCCGCCGGCGGTGAGCATCATGATGCCACCCTGCTGCCAGCCGGTATCGGCGCGCACGAACTGGCTGAACAGGGCCACGAAGAAGATGGCGAGCTGGGGATTGAGGAAGGCCACCATAAAGCCCTCGAAGGCACCCCGGCGGCCGCGTACCCCGTGCACCCCCGGCTCGTTCCCACCGCTACCCGGCTTTGCCAGCAGCGCCTTCAGCCCCAGCCAGGCGAGAAAGGCGGCGCCACCATAGCGGATAACGTCGAACAGCAGCGGATTTTTGGTGATCAACAGCGCCAGCCCCAGGGCGGTGATCAGGGCATAGAGCCCCACTCCCAGGCCATGGCCCAGGGCGGTGGCCACGCCGTGCCCCTGGCCGCCCCGCACCGTGTTGCGGATCACCAGGGCCAGGCTGGGCCCGGGGCTGACGGCCCCCATCACGCAAATCGCCGCCAGTGCCAGCCAACTGGTCAGTTCCATCATCTTCCTCTCTTGTCACCGGGGTTCTGAGTCTCAGCTTAATACCGCCCTAACCATGCCCATAATGAAAGTTAAGAATATAATCCATAACCAAAGGCTATAGTTTGGTGCGACTCTCCCGCACCGTGCGTTGCAGGTGCTCCCGCAGGAAAGGAAAGCACAGCTCCCGGAACCAGCGGTGGGCCGGATCCTGGTGGTGGCGCTGGTGCCACATCAGGTGATACTGCTGACTCCGGGTGGCGAATGGCAGGGCGGTGTAGGCCAGGGGATGCCCCTGGGACAGCTGCCAGGCGATATGGGCCGGGGTGGTCAGCAGGCAGTGGGTGCGGCACAGCACCTCCACCGCCGCCTGGAAGAAGGGCACCCGGGCGAACCAGCGTCGGGTCAGCCCCAAGGGCGCCAGCACCCGCTCCACCGGGCTGTCCTTGTCGCCGCCGCCGCTCACCTGCAGGTGAGGCCATGCCAGGTAGTCGTCCTGGCCGAGCGGCCGGCCCGCCAGCGGATGCTGCCGGCCCATCAGCACCACCAGGCCGTCCTCCCCCTGGCTCAGGCCGCGGATAAGATCCGGCACCTGCTCGGTGATGGTGGACACCAGATCGAGCGGCGACTGCCACAGCTGGGGCAACTGGCGCTTGTCCCACAGCTCGTATTCCAGCGCCGCCCCCGGCGCCTGGCGGGCCAGCTCGGCGCAGATGTCCGGCAGAATGTACTGGGCCACATAGTCGGAGGAGGCCAGGCGGAACACCCGCTCGCAACGGGCCGGCTCGAAACCGGGGGCCGCATAGAGCCGGGCCAGGCCACCGAGCGAGTCGGCCAGTTCCCGGGCCAGCTGCTCCGCCCGGGGCGTGAGTAGCCAGCGCTGGCCCTCGCGCACCAGCAGTTCGTCGTTGAAGTCCCGGCGCAGCTGGGCCAGTTGCTTGCTTACCGAAGGCTGGCTCAGGTGCAGCAACTCGGCCGCCTGGCTGAGGTTGCGGGTGTCGAGCAGCACCTTGAGGGTGGGCAGCAAATTGTAGTTGACGTGGTGCACCTTGAGTCTTCCTGAATCGGGCCGGGCCCCTATCTTAGGGCAGCCCGCACCAGGGAGGAAGGAGACCGCAAGCAGTCCCTCATTCTCAGGTTCCGGTGAGGGTACGCCCTGTGCTTTCACGGCCAAAAAGCATACAATCCATGCCTTCTTGCCGAAAACCCTCACCAAAAGCGCGAAAGACGCTGGAGAACATAAAAAATGCAATATAAATGGATACTGTTCGACGCCGACGACACCCTTTTCCACTTCGACGCCTATCAAGGGCTCAGACGCATGTTCGCCGGCTTCGGAGTGGACTTCGGCACGCAGGACTTTGACCACTACCAGACCCTCAACCAGCCGCTGTGGGTAGACTACCAGGACGGCAACATCACCGCCGAACAGTTGCAGCACCGGCGCTTCGCCGGCTGGGCGGAACGGCTGGCGGTCAGCCCCCACGAGCTGAACAGCGCCTTTCTCTGTGCCATGGCGGACATCTGCGCCCCCCTGCCCGGCGCTAGGGAGCTGATCGACGCCCTGACCGGCCGGGCCCGGCTCGGCATCATCACCAACGGCTTTACCGAGCTGCAGCAGGTACGGCTGGAACGTACCGGCTTCAGGGACGCCTTCTCCCCCCTGGTGATCTCCGAGCAGGTGGGCCTAGCCAAGCCGGATCCGGGCATCTTCGAGCACGCCCTGGACCTGATGGGCCAGCCGCCCAGGGAGCAGGTGCTGATGGTGGGCGACAACCCCCATTCCGACATCCTCGGCGGCCTCAACGCCGGCCTGCACACCTGCTGGCTGAACCCCGCCGGCAAGCCCGCACCCGAGGGCATCAGCCCCCACTATCAGGTGAGTTCGCTGCACGAATTGCACAAACTGCTGCTGTGTTAGAACCTGTTTACGATCTGGTGTACGAGGCCAAAGTGCACTACTCCGCCGACTCGCCGTAAACCCATCCCTGGGGGCTCGACGGCGCCATCCCTGGCGCCAACGGTCGGCGGAGCAGCACTCTTTGTCCTCTCCAAAGCTCGGTGTCGCCTGTTGGCGAGACCATCAGCCAACAACGGGGCTGGAAGAGGTAACAGGGATTACCTCCACCGACCGTCACATGCTAGGGATGGCATGTGCCGAGCGCCACAGGGATGTGCTTGAAGCGTGTCGGTGGAGGTGGCCCTGTTGACTCTTTGCTCAATGGTTACAGACAAGCTTCGCAAAGATTTAAAACAGGCTCTTACGATTTGTCCCCTCACGGCCATACGCAAAAAGGGCGGCCCGAAGGCCGCCCTTGTGATGGTAAGGCTGGCTTAGCGCCGGTTGCCGCGGTAGGCGGGCGAGGCGTTCAGCACCATATGACGGTTGATGTCCTTGTACAGCAGGTAGCGGAAGCGGGTCGGGCCGCTGGCGTAGCAGGCCTGCGGGCAGAAGGCACGCAGCCACATGTAGTCGCCCGCTTCCACTTCCACCCAGTTCTGGTTCAGGTGGTACACCGCCTTGCCTTCCAGTACGTAGAGGCCGTGTTCCATGACATGGGTTTCGTCGAAGGGGATGACGCCGCCGGGCTGGAAGGTCACGATATTGACCTGCATGTCGTGGCGCATGTCGGCGGAGTCCACGAAGCGGGTGGTGGCCCAGGCGTCGTTGGTGTCCGGCATCGGCGTCGGTTCAATGTCGTTTTCGTTGGTGACGAAGGCTTCCGGCACTTCTATGCCGTCCACGTATTCGTAGGCCTTGCGGATCCAGTGGAAGCGCACCGGTGCGTCGCCGTTGTTCTTCAGGCTCCAGTTGGTGCCGGGCGGCAGGAAGGCGTAGCCACCGGTCTGCATCTGGTGCACTTTACCTTCCAGGGTCAGGGTCATTTCTCCTTCCACCACGAACAGCACGCCTTCGGCGCCGCTGTCCAGTTCGGGCCTGTCGCTGCCGCCCTGGGGAGACACTTCCATGATGTAGTGGGAGAAGGTTTCGGCAAAGCCGCTCATCGGACGGGCGATGACCCACAGCCGGGTGTTGTCCCAGAACGGCAGGAAGCTGGTCACGATGTCGCTCATCACGCCCTTGGGGATGATGGCGTAGGCTTCGGTAAAGACCGCGCGATCGTTGATCAGCTGCGTCTGGGGCGGCAGACCGCCGGTGGGGGCATAGTAGCTATTACGGGCCATGACATCTGTCCTTTTTTATGCAAAGTGGTTGGTCTGCGCCAACGGATCAGCAGTGGTCTTGACGAGGCTGCTGTTTAAATGCTGAACACCCTGATTGTAGAGTATCGCCATTTGATTTATAAATTAAATAACTGAATGGCAACTAGTGGCTTTGCCACTGGATGGAAGGCATGAACCTGAACACCACCCTGGACCCCGTCTTGCTGCGCAGCTTTGTGGCCGTGGTCGACACCGGCAGCTTTACCCGTGCCGCCGACAGCACCCACCTTACCCAGTCCACCGTCAGCCAGCAGGTGCGCAAGCTCGAATCCCTGCTCGGCTGCGAGCTGCTGCACCGCAAGGGCCGCTACGTCACCGCCACCCTGGAGGGGGAGCGGGTGCTGAGCTATGCCCGCCGCATCCTGCAGCTGATGAACGAGGCGGTGGCCCAGACCAGCCTGAGCGCCGAACAGCAGAAGATCCGCCTGGGGGTGCCGGAAGACTTCGCCACCCACGCCATCATGCCCACCCTGTCGGCCTTCGCCAGCGAGTACCCCGGCATCAGGCTGGAAGTGAAGAGCGGCCTGTGCAGCGACATCTGGCGCGAGTTCCAGCGCAGCGACCTGGACCTGGCCCTGGTGAAGCAGCGCCAGGGCAGCGCCCCCGGCCTGGCCAGCTGGCCCGAACCCCTGTGCTGGATCGACAGCCTGCACGGCAACAGCCTGGACAGCCACCCCATCCCCCTGGTTACCTTTCCCATCGGCGGCCTGTACCGCAGCGAGATGGCGCACACCTTCGACAGCCTGGGCCGCAGCTGGCGGCTGGCCTATGTGAGCACCAGCCTGTCCGGGGTGTGCTGTGCGGTGGAAGCCGGCCTCGGCATCTCGCTGCTGCCGCGCCGGCTGGTCACCGAACGCCACCGCATCCTGGACCAGCGGGACGGCCTGCCCCCGGTGCCGGACCTGGAGCTGACCCTGCACGCCCAGGACCAGCTGTCGGCCCACAGCAAGATGCTGGCGGAGCGGCTGATCGGGGCCTGCAACCAGACCTTCGATAACCGCCTCTCCGCCTGATGCGCACCGCCGCAAACAGCAGCATGCCGAGCCCCTACAGCGGCTCGATGCCGCCACCAAAACTGCGATAAACGGCGACCAGCCGGCTGAAGCTGTCCTGCTCCTGTTGCGCCATCCGATCGCGGCTGCGCAGTTGCTCCCGCTCCGCGTCCAGCAGTTCGAGGAAGTCGCCGCTGCCGGCCTGGTAGCGGGCTCGGGCAATAGCCACCGCCTTGTTGCTGGCCTGCCACTGCTGCTCCAGTCCGAGTTGCCGCTCCCGGCCGAGGTTGTAGCCGTGCAGTGCCAGCTGCATCTCGCCCAGGGCGTCGATGACCTTTTGTTCAAACTCGGCCAGCGCCATTTGCCGACCGGCGCCGGCGGCCCGGATGCGTGCCCTGACCGACCCCAGATCCGCCGCCTGCCAGCTCAGCCCGGGGGCGATGGACCAGCTGCGCTGGTCGGAGCCGAGGGCCCAGCCGGGACCGGACACGAATCCGAGGAAACCGCTGAACGACAGGCTGGGGTACAGATCGGCGGTGGCCACGCCGATATCGGCGGTGCGCGCGGCCAGCGACCGCTCGGCTCCGGCCACGTCGGCGCGATAGCGCAGATAGTTGGTGCCGTCGGCAATAGCCACCGGCTGCGCCAGCCGCGGCAATTCGGCCCGTTCTCCCAGTTGCAGCGGGCCCGGCTTGCTGCCCACCAGCGCCGCCAGGGTCGTTTCCGCGGTCAGCAGTGCCAGTTGGTGATCCGGGAGACCGGCCGCCACCTCCAGCAACTGGGCATCGATGCGCACCAGCTCCAGTTCGGAGGCCAGGCCGGCGTCGAAACGGGCCTGGATAATGTCCCTGGTCTGCCGCAGGTTGTCCAGGTTCTGCCGGGCAACCTCCAGCCGCAGCTGGGCGCCCCGGTATTCTCCGTAGCTGGTCGCCACCTGGCTGACCAGCCGCAGCTGGGCGTCGTGCCAGAGGATCCTGGCCTGCTCGGCTTCGGCCCGGCCCGCCTGGCTGGCTCGGCGAAGCTTACCGAACAAGTCCGGATCCCAGCTCAGGCCGAGACCGCTGCGGTAACCGCGCGCGATAACGCCATCGTCGTCGCTCGCCACGGTGCCGTTTTCGCCGGCCTGATAGCCGGCATCAAGACTGCCCTGGGGCCAGCGGTTGTTGTCCACGTCGTGGAACACCGCATAGGCCCGCTCAACATTGGCGCTGGCCTGCTCCAGCTCACGGTTGTTAGCGAGCGTCAGTTCAATCAGCCGGTCAAGGTGCGGATCCTCGAACACCTGCCACCAGCTCAGGGCCCGCTCGGCCCGGCTATAAGGACTGCTGAAGTCGATGTCCGCCACCTGTCGCGGAGCCTGATAATCGGGGCCCACCGTGGTGCAGGCGCTCAGCAGCAGGGCGGCAACCATGGATGCAATGGTGTTGTTACGCATGCTGCAGCTCCTCGGCCGTTTGCTGTGCGGCGGCCCGGCGCTCGCCACGCCGGGCCAGCAGGTAATAGAACAGCGGTGTCAGTATCAGCCCGAACACGGTGACCCCGATCATGCCGGAGAACACGGCCACGCCCATGGCCTGGCGCATTTCGGCACCGGCCCCCGAGGAGAACACCATGGGCACCACCCCCATGATAAAGGCGATGGAGGTCATCAGGATCGGCCGCAACCGCAACCGCGCCGCCTCCAGTATCGCCTGCAGGGTAGTCATGCCCTGATCCTGCAGCTCCTTGGCGAACTCGACGATCAGGATGGCGTTCTTGGTCGCCAGCCCCACCAGCACGATCAGGCCTATCTGGGTAAAGATGTTGTTGTCTCCACCGTAGAGCAGCACGCCGCTGAGCGCCGACAACAGCGTCATCGGGATGATCAGAATGATGGCCAGCGGCAGGCTCAGGCTCTCGTACTGAGCCGCCAGCACCATAAACACCAGCAGGATCACCAGCGGATAGACCAGCAGGCCACTGTTGCCGGCCAGGATCTTCTGGTAGGTCAGCTCGGTCCACTCGTAGCTCATGCCATGCGGCAGGGTCTCCGCCAGGATCCGTTCCATCGCCGCCTGCGCCTCGCCGCTGCTGAACCCGGAGGCCGGCCCGCCGTTGATCTCGGCGGTGGTGAAACCGTTATAGCGCATCACCCGATCCGGTCCGGCAACCTGGTTGACAGTGATAAAGGAGCCCAGCGGCACCATGTCTCCGCTCAGGTTGCGCACCTTCAGCTGGCGGATTTGCTCCGGATCCTGACGAAAGGCGTCGTCGGCCTGCACATTCACCTGATAGGTGCGGCCGAAGCGGTTGAAGTCGTTGACGTAGGTCGACCCCATATAGCCCTGCAGGGTCTGGAACAGCTCATCCAGCGATACCCCCTGCTGTTTGGCCTTGGTGCGATCAATGTCCAGCTCCAGCTGCGGCACGTTCACCTGATAACTGGAAAAGATCCCCGCCAGCTCGGGGGTGGCCCAGGCCCGCTGCATGACCTGCATGTTCACCCGGTACAGTTCCTCGTAGCCCAGGTTGGCCCTGTCCTGGATTTGCAGGCGGAAACCGCCGATGGTGCCCAGGCCCATGACCGGCGGCGGTGGGAAAATGGCGACGAACGCATCCTGAATGCCTCCGAACGCCAGGTTCAGCTCGCCGGCGATGGCATTGGCCGACTGCCCGGCGCCCTGGCGTTCGGCGAAATCGCTCAGGGTCACGAACACGATGCCGCTGTTCGGGCTGTTGGTAAAACCGTTGATGCTCAGGCCGGGAAAGGCCACCGCGTGCTCGACGCTGGGGTGCGCCAGCGCGATGCGCGACATCTCCTTGATCACCGCATCGGTGCGCTCCAGCGAGGCGGCGTCGGGCAACTGGGCGAAGGCCACCAGGTACTGCTTGTCCTGCCCCGGCACATAACCGGTGGGCGTGCTGGCAAACTGCAATCCGGTCAGGCCCACCAGCGCGAGGTAGAGCACGCCGACGATGCCGCCGAAGCGGATCACCTTCCTGACCAGCCAGCCGTAGCCCTCGGACAGCCGCGCGAAGAAGCGGTTAAAGGGAGCAAACAGCCAGCCGCCCAGCAACCGGTCCATGGCCCGGGTCAGCGCGTCCTTGTGCGCACCATGGCCTTTCAGCAGCAATGCCGACAGCGCCGGGCTCAGGGTCAGCGAATTGAGCGCGGAAATAAAGGTAGAAATGGTGATGGTCAGGGCAAACTGCTTGTAGAACTGACCGGTCAGGCCCGACATGAAGGCGGTGGGAATAAACACCGCCGCCAGCACCAGGGTGGTGGCCACGATGGGGCCGGTGACTTCCTTCATCGCCTTCTGGGTCGCCGCCATCGGCGAAAGCCCGTCGGCAATGTTGCGCTCCACGTTTTCCACCACCACGATGGCGTCATCCACCACTATGCCGATGGCCAGCACCAGGCCGAACAGGGACAGGGCATTGAGGGAGAAACCCAGCAGATGCATGAAGGCAAAGGTACCGACCAGCGACACCGGCACCGCCACCAGCGGAATAATGGAGGCGCGCCAGGTCTGCAGAAACAGCACCACCACCAGCACCACCAGCAGCACGGCCTCGAACAGGGTCTTCACCACAGCCTCAATCGAGCCGCGCACAAAGACCGTCGGGTCGTACACGATGGCGTAGTCCACCCCGGCCGGGAAGGACTCCGCCAGCTCGGCCATCCTGGCCCTGACGTCGTTGGAGATCTGGATGGCATTGGAGCCGGAGGCCTGGAAGATCGGAATAGCGACCGCTTCCCGGTTATCCAGCAGGGAACGCAACGCGTAGTTGTCGGCTCCCAGTTCAACCCGGGCCACATCCTTCAGTCGGCTGATCTCCCCGTCGGGGCCGACCTTGATGATGATGTCCTCAAACTCTTCCACCGTGCTCAGCCGGCCCTTGACGTTGATCAGCAGCTGGAACTCGGACTCCCGGCTGGGCTGGGCCCCCAGGCTGCCGGCGGCGGCCTGCTGGTTCTGCTCGCCGATGGCGTCGATGATCTGCCGGGGCGACAGGCCCAGGGCCGCCACCCGGTGCGGATCCAGCCACACCCGCAGACTGTATTCCCCGGCACCGAACAACCGCACGCTGCCGACGCCCTTGATCCGCGCCAGCTCGTCCTTCACGTTCAGCGCCGCATAGTTCGACAGGTACAGCATGTCGTGACTGTCATCGGGCGAGGTCAGGTGCACCACCATGGTCAGGTCCGGCGACGACTTCTCGGTGACCACCCCCAGCCGCTGCACTTCCTGCGGCAGCCGCGGCATGGCCCGGTCGACCCGGCTCTGCACCTGGGTCTGCGCCCGGTCGACATCGGTGCCGATGGCAAAGGTGATGGTCAGCGTCATCCGGCCATCGGACGTCGCCTGGGAAGACATGTACAGCATCTGCTCCACGCCGTTGATTTCCTGCTCCAGCGGCGAGGCGACGGTCTCGGCGATCACCTTGGGATTGGCGCCCGGATAGTTGGCGGTGACCACCACGGTCGGCGGCACCACGTCCGGGTATTCGGTAATGGGCAGTTGCCATACCGCTATGGCGCCGGTGAGCACGAAAATCATCGAGATCACCGCGGCGAAGATCGGTCTTTTGATGAAGAATTGCGAAAACATGGCTCCAGCTCCTTAACCGCGATCGCGAACCGGCTCGGCCCGGGCCGTCAGCCCGGCTCCGGCCTTGTCCAGCAATGCCTGACTCGCCCGCAGGTCGTTCAGCTGCCCGGCCTCGGCCATGTCCACCGGGGTGGGCGTGACCGTCATCTCGGGCCTGACCCGCTGCAGACCATTGACCACTATCCGCTCATGCGGGCTTAGCCCGGCTTTGATGATGCGCAGGCCGCCAACCCTTCCTCCCAGGGTCACGCCGCGGTATTCCAGCCGATCCTGGTCGTCGACCACCAGCACGAATTTATGGTTCAGATCGGTGCCTATTGCCTTGTCATCGATCAGCACGCCCCGGTAGCTACCGCTGCCGGCCAGCCTGATCCGGGCAAACAGGCCCGGCAGCAGGCTGCCGTCCTGGTTGTCGAAGCGGGCCCGCAGGCGGATGGTGCCGGTGTGCTGATCGACCGCGTTGTCCACGAAGTCGATGCGGCCGACACGATCGAAGTCGCCGTTACCGGACAGGGCCATAAACACGGGGTTGTCGTCCTCCCGGGCATCGGCCCGTAGCCCCTCGCGGCTCAGGGTGGCGTATTTGAGGTAGCTCTGTTCGTCCACATCGAAGTAGGCATGCATTTCCTCGGTGGAAACGATACGCGTCAGCGGGGTCTGGCCGGCGCTGACGTAGTTGCCGGCGGTGACCTGGGCGTAGGACACCCGGCCAGCGATAGGCGCCGTCACCCGGGTATACGCCAGATCCAGCTCGGCCCGCTGCAGGGCGGCCGACACCGAGGCGACCGCCGCCGCCGTCTGATGCTTGCGCGCCAGCCTGGCATCCAGCACCTCTTCGGCGATGGCGCGTCCGGCCCGCAGCGCATTGGCCCGCCGGTAGTCGCTGTCGGCCAGCCTGAGCGCCGTCTGCGCGCCCTGCAGTTCGGCCTGCAGGCGCGTCACCTCCGCCTGAAAGGGAGCCGGGTCGAGCTGGAACAGCACCTCGCCGGGCTCGACCAGGCTCCCTTCCCTGAAATGCACCTGCTGTACATAGCCCGAAACCCTGGGCATCAGCACCACCGTCTCTGGCGCCTGCAGCCGGCCGGTGAATTCATCCCACTCGGTGATGCGTTCATGGAGCACGGTGGCGACCTGTACCTCGGGCGCGGCGGACGCCCCCGCCGCCGCTTGCGGACGTTCACACCCAGCCAGCAGCACGCTGGCCAGGCTTGCAAAAATAATGTTTCTGATGACGCTGTTGCTGTTCACGACGATATCCTCAAGGCGCTTGACGGTGGCTGGCGCCGACCCGCGGGTAGCCACTTAGTTTTGTACCGATGAGTAAATATATAGGGTGGGGAATGACAGTCAATTAATTTTATACCTATGAGTACAAAATACTTTCATCGGCCCGCGCGCCGCCGCCATTTGCTTACCGGTCGGTAAATAAGCCTGCTGGACAGAGGGTTTTACGATGTTTAAGATATAAACAGTTTTTTATGTAGGAGCTTGTTTATGTCTACGGGAACCTGCCCCCCCAGTGTTGGCCGCCCACGTGCCTTCGACATGGAGAAAGCCCTGGAGAAAGCCCTGGACGTGTTCTGGAAGAAAGGATATGACGGGGCATCGCTGTCCGACCTGACCGAAGCCATGGGCATCAACAAGCCCAGTCTGTACTCCGCTTTCGGCAACAAGGAACAGCTGTTTCTGAAAGCGATCGAACTCTACGAAAAACGCCCCTGTGCCTTCTTCTACCCGGCCCTTCAGCAACCGACCGCCTACCAGGTGGCGGAGCATATGCTGTTCGGCGCGGCTACCAGCATGGCCGATACCAGCCACCCCCATGGCTGCGTGGTGGTGCAGGGCGCCTTGTCCTGCAGTGAGGCGGCCGAGACCGTCAAGGCCGCGCTGATCGCCCGCCGCCGCAACGGCGAATTGGCCTTGCGGGAACGCCTGGAACAGGCCAGGGAGCAGGGCGACCTGCCGGCCGAGGTCGATACCGCGGTGCTGGCCCGTTACCTGGGCACAGTGTTGCAGGGCATGGCCATCCAGGCCACCAACGGCGCCACACCGGAAGAATTGAAACAGGTGGCCCAACTGACCCTGGACAACTTCCCCCGCCGCTGAACCGCCATCCGGGCGGTCGCTGCAGATCGATGCCCACGCGCAATTTCGTTCAATATCCAAGCGTCACCAACGCTACCCTGTCTCTTTATAATCCTCGTCTCCAGCACTGCCGGAGACCCCCACAAGGAATGCAAAATACTGACGGTCATGTTTTCTATACTGGTTTTTGCCCTGATCGGTACCATCTCTCAGGGACCGTTCAATATTATCGCCACCAGCTCGGGGCAAACTTTGGTTTTATCAGAACCCTGCCCCATGTCCTCGGCGCAACCCAGGGATATACCCTGATCGTATTGCTGAGACAGCCGCAGCTCACCGGGACACTGCAATAATTTGGTGCCGCCTTCCTGCTCTGGATGGCGTACAGGCTGGCCAGCAAGGCCCGGGGGCAAACCAAGCCGCTACCGACCAGGTCCACACCGCTTTGCTTTATTGAAAGCACCCTAGTGCAATTGCTCAATCCCAAGGTCTGGCTCGTGTCCATGTCAGGGATTATCCTGTTCGTCAGCGCATATCCCCCCCGTTGGCGCCTATCTCGCCATGTTCTCCGCCGTCTCGTGTGCCATGTGCCTGCTCGGCGTCAGCACCTGAATTCATACAGCATTTTTTATTCCGCTTGATATGGAATTCGGCCATTCGTTATCTACCTGTCAGAGCAACCAAGTGAGCGTCAAAACCACCAGTATTTCCAGCTGCATTTACATGGTCAAAGTGATCATACCAGTCAGTAGTGCATCCCGAGTCTGAATATTCGGAAAGCACCAGATCCCCAGAAAGCGATGCTTACTTGCCTTGTCGATATTGGTATCCGTTTCACTCAGTGCCAGAACTTCGACACCAAGACTGGATAAGCCACCCATTGCAACCTGGATACCGTTGATAAACTGCTGACGCTGCTCTGCGGGCAAAGCCTGGTCATGATGCTGGGTGAAGGAGCCGTAGGGGGCCTTGAGTACCAGTTCAGTTCCCGGGGCCAGCCCGGCCAGCACCTGTTTGAAGGCGCTTTTCAGCCTAACCCCGCATCCAGCTCCTCCGTCTGCCGGTAGAGTTCGTTGATGCGGCCGATGCGCTCCCGCCCCTGCTCCAGTTGCCGGTGCAGCAGCAGGTTGCAGAGCAGGCTGACGGTGCACATGGCGGTGCTGTAGCTGTCGAAGGCGGACACCGAATCGAGCGGCAGCTCCAGCAGCCAGTCCGGGGCCTCGGCCAGCTCGGCCTGGGTCTCCACCATCAGCGCCAGCGGCACCCCGCTCCGGCGCAGGCTGGCCAGCAGCTTGGGAAACAGCGCCGGCCGGCGATGAAAAGCCACCAGGATAATGATGTCGTCAGCGTCGTAATCGACCAGCTCCTCCGCCAGGGTCTGGCCCGGCTGGGGCAGCAGCTGCACCCCGGCGCGCACCTGCACCAACTGCTGGCGCAGGTGCAGGGCCACCGGGTAGCTGTTGCGAAAGCCGATAATCCCCACCCGGCGCGCACCGGCCAGGCCGCCGATCAGGCCCTCGAGCGCGCCGTTGCCGAGCAGGGCCAGCAGTTGGGTGAGCTTGTCTTGCTCGCATTTGAGCTGGCGCTCGACCAAGCCCGCCGGGCTGGCGCCGATGGCCGCCGGTATGGGCACCCCGGATTGGCGCAGGCGGCGGTTCTCATCGCGCATCTCCCGGAAACTGTCGTAGCCGAGGCGGCGGAACAGCCGGCTGACGGTGGACTTGGACACCCCGCAGCAACGACTGATCTCCACCGAGTTGTAGGTGGCCAGATCGTCCATATGATCGAGGATAAAGCTGGCCACCCGCCGCTCCTTGGGGCTGAGTTGTGGAAACTGTGCGCGGATCTGTTCGCCAAGCTGGCTCATGCGGGTCTTTCCTGGTCGACAAGGGTTCCGCTACAGTACCGCATTGATAAAGCTCTGCAACTCGGCGGTCTGGGGCCGGGCGAACACCGCTTCGGCCGGACCGCTTTCCCACACCTTGCCCTGATGCATGAACACCACCCTGTCGCCCACGTCCCGGGCGAAGTTCATCTCATGGGTCACCAGGATCAGGGTGATGCCCTCCGCCGCCAGCGCCTCCAGCACCTTGAGCACCTCCCCCACCAGCTCGGGGTCGAGCGCCGAGGTGATTTCATCGCACAGCAGTACCTTGGGCGACATGGCCAGGGCGCGGGCGATGGCCACCCGCTGCTGCTGGCCGCCGGACAGGCGGTCCGGGTACTGGTCGAACTTGTCGGCCAGGCCGACCTTGCCGAGCATCTCCCGGGCCAGTTCCCGCGCTTCGGCCTTCGGCTGCTTCAGCACCAGCCGGGGCGCCAGCATCAGGTTCTCCCCCACCGTCAGGTGCGGAAACAGGTTGAAGCTCTGGAACACCATGCCCACGCTGCGCGCCAGCCGGCGCACCTGCACCTCGTCGCTGGTCACTTCCTTGCCGTCGACCACGATGGCGCCCTGCTGGTAGTTTTCCAGGCCGTTGATGCAGCGCAGCAGGGTGCTCTTGCCGGAACCGCTGCGGCCGATGATGGACACCACCTCGCCCGCCTTGATCCTGAGATCGATGCCCTTGAGCACGTGCAGCTCCCCGTAGTACTTGTGAACTTGTTCGATATTAACGAGTGCCATTGAATTTTTTCTCCAGGTACTGGCTGGCCAGGGACAGCGGATAGCAGAGCGCGAAGTAGAGCAGCGCCACCAGGGCGAATACCTTGAACGGTTCGAAGGTGGCGTTGTTGAGCATGGTGCCGGCCTTGGTCAGCTCCACGAAGCCGATGATCGAGGCCAGGGCGGTGCCCTTGACCACCTGCACCGAAAAGCCGACGGTGGGCGCCAGCGCCACCCGTACCGCCTGGGGCAGGATCACCCGGCTCAGGGTCTGGCCGAAACCGAGTCCCAGGCAGCGGGCGGCTTCCCACTGACCCCTGGGCAGGGTGTCGATGCAGCCGCGCCAGATCTCGGTGAGAAAGGCGCTGGTGAACAGGGTCAGCGCCAGGGCGGCGGCGGACCAGGCGGAGATGTCCAGCCCCAGCATGGCCAGGCCGAAGAAAGCCAGGAACAGCTGCATCAGCAGCGGCGTGCCCTGGAACAGTTCCACGTAAATCCGCACCAGCCACTGCAGCGACCGCCGCCGGGTCAGGCGCAGGGCGGTGAGCAGCAACCCCACCAGGGCGCCGCCGACGAAGGCGACCAGCGACAGTGCCACCGTCCAGCGTGCCGCCAGCAGCAGGTTGCGGAAAATATCCCAGTTGGTGAACTCCATCATGCCTTGGCCCTCCGGTGGCGGAACAGACGGTTGCCCAGCAACGCGAACAGTTGCCGCATCAGTATCGCCAGCCCCAGGTAGAAGGCCGCCGCCACCAGGTAGGCTTCGAAGCTGCGGAAGTTGCGGGACTGGATCAGGTTGGCGGCGTAGGTCAGGTCGGCCACCGAAATCTGCGACACCACCGCCGAGCCCAGCATGACGATGATGCACTGGCTGGTCAGTGCCGGATAAATCTTCTCGAACGCCGGGATCAGCACCACCCGGAAGAAGCTCTGCCGGGGGCTGAGCCCCAGCACCCGGGCCGCCTCTATCTGCCCCCTGGGGGTGGCCGCCAGGCCGGCACGGATGATCTCGGTGCTGTAGGCGCCCAGGTTGATCAGCATGGCCAGCAGGCCGGCCTCCCAGGCGCTCAGCTTGACCCCGAGGCCGGGCAGCCCGAAGAAGACGAAAAACAGCTGGACGATAAAGGGCGTGTTGCGAATAAGCTCCACATAGGCCCCCACCAGCGCCCGCAGGGGCCGGCCGCCGTACTGGCGGGCGGCGGCACAGGCGGTGCCGATGGCCACGCCTCCCAGCGTGGCGTAGCAGGTGAGCTCAACCGTGACCCACAATCCCTGGAGGATCAGCTCCTGGTAGGGCCACAGCTCGTTAAAGTTCAACATGGGTCCGTCCTTCAGCTGCCGAAGCCGGCCGGCAAGGGGGCTTTCAGCCAGGTTTGGGAAATGCGCTCGAGGGTGCCGTCGGCCAGGGCCTGGGCGATCAGCGCGTTGACCTTGTCGCGCAGCTCGGTTTCACCCTTTTTCAGGCCGATATAGCAGGGAGAGTCTTTCAGCATGAACTTGGCGACCGGCGCCTTGTCCGCATGGCGTTCGGCCATCTCGGCGGCCACCAGGTTGCCGGTGGCGATCAACTGCACCTGGCCGGACAGATAGGCGGAGATGGTGGTGTTGTTATCCTCGAAACGCTGGAGTCTGGCCGAGGCGGGCAACACTTTCTCCAGCTCCATGTCTTCCACCGCGCCCCGGGTTACCCCGACTACCCGGCCGTCCAGATCCCCGGCCGTCGCCACCGGCAGTTCGGCATTGCCGAACACGCCGAGGAAGAAGGGCGCGTAAACCTCGGTGAAATCGATGGCCCGCTCCCGCTCTTCGTTCTTGCCCAGGCTGGAGATCACCAGATCGGCCTTGCCGGTCTGCAGGTAGGGGATGCGGTTGGCGCTGGTCACCGGGATCAGCTCCAGCTTGAGGCTCATCTGCTCCGCCAGGTAGGCGGCCATGTCCACGTCGTAGCCCCTGGGCTTGAGATCCGGGCCGACCGAGCCGAAGGGCGGAAAGTCCTGGGGCACCGCCACCCGCAGTACCCCGCGCTGTTCGATGTCCGCCAGTTGGCTGGCCTGGGCGGAGCCGACCGCCGCCAGCAGGCCGAAGGCCGCCAGGCCGCGAACCATCATCTGTTTCAAGCTGTTCAATTTAACGAGTTCCATTACTCACCTCTGTGGGTTCCATGTATCGGGCAAACCTGAAACTTTCGATTCAGGCTGGGTGAGTTCTGCAACGATAGTGCCAGAAATACCGCCACCGCGGCCTTTGCCCGCGGTGGCGGGAATAAATGATGGAAGATCAGTCACTAACCGGCCGGGCCTCGCGGCCGGCAGAAGGCCCCGGGAGAGGCGCTGTGGGGGGGGATATGCACCTAAAAGGGGCTCAGATACCCCTTTTGGGGCAAAGGGGCGGTCCAATAGATTGTTCAGAGGTCGGCGAAGATCTCCTTGAGGTTGGCATCTTCCTCGACCGTCGGCTCCAGTTGCAGCTGTGCCTCGATTTCATTGAGGTGGTCGATCATCAGCTGCACCGCCTTGTCTACCTCATGGGCAGCAATAGCGGCCAGCAGGCCGGTGTGCTCGCTGCAGGACAAGCCGGAATGACGCGCCTTGCCCTTGAGCGGGCCGGAGCCCTGGTAGAGCGCGACGATCAGCGAAGAGCGGGGGATGATTTCATGCAGGAAGGAAGTCAACACCGGCTTGTTGGCCAGTTTGCCGATCAACAGGTGGAACTCGCCGGACAGCCGGATGCGCAGGCTCTGCTGGTTCTGCTCGAAGGCCTGGTGTTCCCGCTCGATATGCTCCTGCAACAACCGCTGTTCCCGGGCCGTGCAATGGCTGGCCAGTTCACGCACCAGTTCGGCTTCGATCAGCCGGCGGGCCTGAAAGATTTCCCGCGCTTCCTCCGGCGAGGGTTCGGCCACGAAGGCGCCGCTGTTGGGCACCAGGTTGACCAGCTTGTGGTGGGACAGCTGCAGCAGCAGCTTGCGCACGAAGCCCCGGCTCAATCCAAAGGTTTCGCTCAGGTCTTCTTCTTTCAGGCGGGTACCCGGCAACAGCTTGTGGGCGACGATGGCTTCCCAGATGCGTTGATAGACGGTGTCCAGATCATTGGTTTTATTCTGCATGGCGCTACCTTGAATACATGGCAGGCTCCCTGGTGAGGTGCTCTGAATCCCTGCCGTCTTGAGTCGGCCACCAGGGGTGCGATTACTCTGTTGGTGGAACGGATAACGCGCACAGATTAACACAGGGCTGGTATTGTCAACAATAAATGTAATGTTTTGTTAAGGAAAGAAGGGGCCCGGGCCCCTTCTCGCGCGGTACGCTTTATCAGCCGGCCTTGCTGACCCTGGGCTTGGCCTGGGGCACGGAGCTGCGCATCAGCAGCCGGTAGAAGACTCCGCCCAGGGCGGCGCCGATCAGCCAGCCGTAGCCGTTGAGATCGGCCAGCGCCGGCACCAGCACGGTGGAGATGGAGAACAGGGCTGCCAGGGCGAAGGCCATCAGCGCCTTGATGTTCCAGCCATTCTGGTAGTAGTAGTCGCCCTCGGGATCGGTGGAGAACAGCTGCTCCATGTCGAGCGTCTGCTTTTTCACCAGATAGTAGTCCACCACTATGATGCCGTAGAAGGGAGCCACGATGGCACCCAGGGCATTGACGAAGCCGGGAATGCCGATCTGGCTGATCACCGAGACCCAGAGCGCGCCCACGAAGAAGGCGACGATGGCGGTGATGAGCCCGCCAATCCGGAAGCTGATCATCCTCGGGAACAGGTTGGCCAGGTCGTAGGCCGGCGGAATGAAGTTGGCCACCAGGTTGATGCCCACGGTGGCGGCGAAGAAGGTCAGCGCCGCCACTATGGTCAGGGGCAGGGAATCCACCCGTTCCACGATGTCGGCCGGATTGGTCAGCGCCTCGCCGAACAGCACCATGGTGCCGGCGGTAATGATCAGCGCGATAAAAGAGAAGAAGGCCACGTTGAGCGGCAGTCCCACCAGGTTGCCGATTTTCATCTCCCGCTCGCTGCGCACGAAGCGGGTGAAGTCGCCGAAGTTGATCACCACGGCGGCGAAATAGGCCACCATGGTGCCGACGATGGCACTAAAGGCCGCGATGCTGCCGCCCCCGTAGCTGCCACCACCGCTGAAGATGGTACCCACCGCCGGGAGCAGCTGGTCGCCGGCCTGAACCCAGACGATCGCCATCAGCGCCAGCATCACCACGTAGACCAGGGGACCGGCCCAGTTGAGGAAGACCTTGATCTTGTCGATGCCCTGCCAGAACAACAGGATCTGAAACAGCCAGACGATGAGGAACGACAGCCAGGCGGTGCCGGACAACCCCAGGAAGCTGCTGCCGTTGCCCACGCCCCAGAGGGCGGTGAGCAGCAGGGTCACGGCGGTGGAGGCGAAATAGGTCTGCACCCCGTACCAGAAAATGCCGATGATGGCCCGCAGCAAGGCCGGGAAGTTGGCCCCGCGCACCCCCATGCTGGAGCGGATCATCACCGGGAAGGGGATGCCGTACTTGACGCTGGGCTTTCCGGTCAGGTTGACCAGCACCATCACGATAACACCGGCCAGGATGATGGCGGCCATCACCGCCCAGCCGTTCAGGCCATAGGCCAGGAACAGGGAGGCGGCCAGGGTGTAGCCGAACAGGCTCTGGATGTCGTTCGACCAGACGTTGAAAATTTCGAACCAGCCCCAGCTGCGGTCTTTGTGCTTGATGGGAGCCAGATCCTCGTTATAAAGCAGAGGATCGATATTTTTGATCTCGAGTTCCTTATCTTCCATACAATCACCTCGGGTTGTTGAGCTTACGTTCTGCCTCCGCATACCTGGTTCAGACGGGGTCAACAGCCCCCCTTTATCCCGGTGCGGAGGACAGGAGACTGTTGATTAACCCTGCCGGATGGCGGTGGCCAGTTCAGCCGACAAGCCGACGCTGTCTATCGCCGGCAACCCCTGCCGGGCTCCCGCGGGCATAACGACCACCCGTGCGAGCATCTCGGCCGTGGCCACCGCGACCGCGACGTTGTCGATCAACGGCACGCTGACACGATCGGCCATCAGCCGGGGCATGCCCGCAACCGCCGCTCCGCCCAGTACCACGCATTCGGCCCCATCATCCCGCACACAGGCTTCGGACAGCTCGGCCAATAACGACAAGGCCCGCTCCCGGTCCGCAACGATCTCGGCGCCGGTCAGCGGGATGGCGCGTACCGACGCCACCCGTTCGGACAGCCCCAGGGCCTGGACCCGCTCCTGCAGCATCGGCACCCAGCGCACCCCACCGGTCAGAATCGAACTGCGCCGGCCGAACAGCAAGGCGGCGGACAGGGACGCTTCCAGCATGTCCACCACCGGGAACGGAGCTAGTTCCCGCAGCGCCGGCGCCCCCAGGGCCCCGAATCCGGCCAGGATGGCGGCATCGAAGGCCGTATCCGTGGCCAGGACGCGGCTCAGACCGTCGAGCGCCGCATGGCCGGCCACCGCGACCGACGCATGGGTGCCGACATAGCGGGGCCCGAACTCGGCGGTCACCCCGACAAACTCGGTGCCAGGGCTGGCACTGCGCCGGGCCTCGGAGGTAATCACCTCGGTAAACTCCGGCGAGCTGTTGGGATTCAATATCAGGATCCGCAAGGGCCGCCGGTTCCCCGACCGTTCTTCCGCCCCGGCGGCCGCAGCACCTTTCGGCAGCAGCATGGCAGACAGCAGGGCCGCCGAGGTACCGGTCATAAACCGGCGACGATTGAGCTCTGGCATCATTCTGTTCTCCTGTCTCGTTGAGCCGTTACTCACCCTGGATCGCCTTGACGGCGGCACGGGTCGCAGCATTCACGGCCACCACCAGGGGAACCTCGAAGTCCGGTTGCAGCCGTAATGCCGAAGCCGATAGCGGGCCACCACCCATGATGACCGCTTGCGCCCCGTCGTGCTCCACCGACTCCGTCACCGCGGCGGCCAGGGCCTGATCCAGCTCTGCCGGTGACTTGACCAGTTCCATGGGATCTCCGCTGGTGACCCTGGTGCCGCGATACAACGACTCGTATCCCAGCTCGGTCGCCTTCTGTCGGAACGATTCGATAAGCGCTTCATCCGGGGTAACGGTCACGATGCCGAACCCGCGCTGGCCGCGCGCCGCTTCATGAAACACCTCTTCACCGATACCGAACACCGGAATATCCACCACGGCGCGCAACTCCTCCAGCCCAGGATCGCTGAAGGCCGAAACGATAAGCGCGACCACCTGCTCGTCTGCGGCGGCTTCCACGCCGATCGCCACCACGCCCGCAACGGCATCGAGCATGTCCTGTGGGGTGGTGAGCAGGGCCGGCGCCCCCGTGTTGCTTCTTCCCACCACGTTCACCGCCCCCGCGCTTTCGAATCGGGCAAGGTCAACCATAGACTGCGTGGCCTGTTCGTTGGAATTGGGGTTGATCAGCACTATGGTTTTGGCAACATTCGGCAGGGAACCGATGCCGGACGAGGCGTCGGCCAACACGGGCGTCGTCAGGGACAGGGCCAACAGGTAACCGGTAAAACGGCAGCGAGGGAGCAGTCGTGAGCGGAATATAACCATGGGGTTATCTCTCCATATCCATTGGTAAACGAAACAAATAAAGAAGCACCCCACCCAGGATAAGTGGGCGGGGCGCAGAGACCATTACTGACGGAACCGCTGGCAGGGCTGCCAGTATTGCATCAGCAGGTAGTAGATGATGCCGGCGGGCAGCAGGCTGGCATACCAGGACACGGAGGAAAAGGTCAGGGCCACGGCGGCGCCGGCCAGGGAGGCGACCACCGCCCCGTAGTTGACGCCCCGGTAAGGACCGTTCTCGTCATAGAGCTTGTCCAGATCCAGCTTGCGGCGACGCAGGATGAAGTAGTCCACCACCATCACCGCGAAGATGGGGCCGAGGAAGGCGGAGTAGGTCTGCACGAACAGCTGCAGCCCGGCGGAGGATTCGTCCTTCACCAGTTCCCAGGGGAAGGTGCAGAAGGCCAGCAGGCCCACCAGTATGGTGGAGGTGCGGAACTTCAGCTTGAACACGTCCATCAGGATATAGGTGGGCGGCACCACGTTGTTGAGCACGTTGGTGGTGACTTGGGCGAAGGCGATGAACAGCAGGGTAATCACCAGCAGCGGGGTGTTGTCGACGGCGCTGGCAAACACCTGGATGGGGTCGGACACCCCGGTGGCACCGGACACCATCAGCCCGATCAGCCCCATGAACAGGGTACAGGGCAGGATGGACATGGCATAGATGACGGTGAGCAGGCCCGGCTTGGTGCCTTCCTTCAGTTCCCGGGAATAGTCGCTGACGTTGAGCATCATGGTGCTGTAGATGCCGAGGAACAGCATGGTCGCCCCCCAGAACGGCAGTCCCCAGGTACCTTCCATATTCACCAGATTGGTGGTGATCTCGTCGCCGTAGCGGTTGATCACGCTGTAGAACATGTACACCAGCGCCAGCAGGATGAAACCGCTGCCCACGTTTTCCAGCCATTTGATGCCCTGAAAGCCGAAGATCGACAGGCCAATCTGCAGGAACTGGAACAGGATGAAGAACAGCACCAGGTTGTCGAAGCCGAACAGGGTAGCCGATACCGCGTTCAGGGCCCCGGCACCGATCCAGCTCTGGAAACCGTACCAGACGATGGCCGGTACCGCCCGCACCAGCCCCGGGAAACGGGTGCCGGCAAAGCCAAAGGCGCCGCGCGCCTGCACCATGAAGGGAATGCCGTACTTATAGCCGGCAGCGCCATTCAGGGCCAGAGCAATACCTATCACGAAGCAGCCGATGGCGATGGCCGTGGTTGCCTGCAGCAGGTTGAGGGTACCCACTATGCTGGAGCCCATGGTAAAGGTACCGATGGAGACACAGCCGCCGAACCAGGCCAGCAGGTAGGAAACCCGCCCCATGATCCGATGTTTCTGGGGAGCCAGGGATTCTTCACCGGCTTTCTTGTCATGCCCTTCGACGGCAGCCGCCGGCTTGGCATTGGCCTGGGCCATGGGAATCGCGGTTTCGCTGTTAACTTGTTGGATTGCCATTGGTTTATCCTCGGTATTCCATCACTGGGGTCGCGTTGTCGCCACCCTTTCCTCTGCCGGCTGCCTTGAGCCGTGCATCCTGTTCAGGCAACCGGGTGTCCCCGACTGCCGCTGTTGGCCGCCCCCGGATCAGGCGATTTTCAGGTTACGCCCGGGGTTGGCCAGTTCGGGTCGGGGCCAGTTGAAGGTCATTACCTTGCTGGTTCCCAGTTTCATATCCACCATGGCCTCACAGAGTTTGACCGCGGCCAGGGTGCCATCGATCACCGGAATGCCGATTTCCTGCTCGATATAGGCACGATACTGGGACATGCCGGCACAACCCAGTACGATGGCCTCGGCCTTGTCTTCTTCCCGCGCCAGCAGACACTCGGCGATCACCTTGGCGATGGCCTCATCGGGTGAATTGGCCAGATCCAGTACCTTCATCGGGGTCGTACGGATCTTCTTGCACTGCTCACTAAACCCATAACGGCTGACCAGGTGCTCGGTCATAAAACGGACCCGCGGTGCCGTGGTCACCACGCTGAAGCAGGCGCCGACCATGGCCGCCATGTGGAAGGCCGCCTCGGCGATGCCCAGTACCGGTTTGTCGGTCAGCTCGCGGGCGGCGTAGAGGCCGGGGTCGCCGAAACAGGCCAGCACATAGGCGTCGATACCCTGCTCCCGGTCGCCTTTGGCGATTTCTTCCAATACGCCGGGTACCGCCAGCGCTTCGTCGTAAAAGCTTTCGATGGCGCTGGGCCCGCTGGCGGGGCTGACCGCCAGGATTTCGGTATCGGGCCGGGCTACCGTATCGGCCAGCCGCTGCAGGGCGTCGGTAAACGACTGGGTGGTATTGGGGTTGATGATCTTGATCCTCACGATTAGCTCCTCGTTCACATAAATGCTGATTTATTGTTAACGATTTAATACTAGATCAACATTTAACATTCCGCAAACATGTTTACAAAATTAATTTCAATCGTAAAAAGAAAAGGCAACTATCATGCCATCATTGATGAAACAATCACCATAAACATCATAACCGATTGAATATAAATACTTTTTAACCATTCACGGGGAAACGATGGCAGCCAGACTCTCTGCCCGGCAGGCCAGAGGGAAGAAAAAATGCGATATTTTGGTGCACCAACAGGGTGAAGATTGTTAGCGATTTCCCGGTTCGATGCAGCGGCAGGATATAAAAAACCCTCCGCGAGGAGGGCTCTGACAACGCAGGGGCCCGACCGGGCTCCTTGTATTGGAGATCAGTACTCGGCGTTGTGGTAGACGTTCTGCACGTCGTCCACGTCGTTGAGCATGTCGAGGAATCTCTCGAGCTGGGCCACATCATCGCCGCTGACCTGGGTCGTGGTCTGGGGCACGAACTGGATGGCGTCCACCTCGAAGTCGATGCCCTCGAAGGCTTCCGTCAGCGCCTGCTTGGCCTTGAAATATTCGGTATGGGGGGCGAACACGGTAATCCGGCCATCTTCGCTCTCGATGTCGGTCACGTCCACGTCGGCCATCATCAGGGCCTCGAGTACGGCGTCTTCGTCGTCGCCTTCAAACGCCAGAATGGCGCAGTGATCGAACATGTGGCTGACGGTGCCGGAGGTGCCCAGCTTGGCCTTGACCCGGTTGAAACACTGGCGCACATCGCCGATGGTTCTGTTGGGGTTGTCGGTCAGGCAGTCCACAATCACCATGCAGTTGCCCGGGCCGAAACCTTCGTAACGGGCGGGAGAGAAGTCCTCACCGGCGCCGCCTTTGGCCTTTTCCAGTGCTTTTTCAACAACATGAGCCGGCACCTGGTCTTTCTTGGCACGCTCGATCAGGCCACGCAAAGACAGGTTGCCGTCAGGGTCTGCTCCGCCCGATTTGGCGACCACGTAGATCTCGCGACCGTATTTGCTGTAGACCTTGCTCTTGGCATTCGCCGTTTTGGCGATGGATTCTTTGCGGTTTTGATAGGCTCTGCCCATGTGATCATCTCGTTGCTCATCGGAAGAGCGCGAATTTTACACACAGAAAAGCGGCAGATCTATTTTCCTGGCGCTTCAGGGCGGATTTTCGCGGTCCGGGCCACTAATAACCGGCAAATTCCTCGGTGCGCAGCCGATCTTCGGCCACTCCGAGCCGGCCCAGCATGGCTCTCATCGCCGCCACCAGGGTCGGTGGGCCGTCCAGAAAATAGAGCGGGGCCTGCACATCGTCTAGGTAGCGCGCCAGCATGGCCTCGTCCACATACCCCCGCTCACCCTGCCAGCCCGGTGTCGAAGGCGCCGTCATGGTCGCTACCAGGGTGCAGCGGGGAGCCCCCTTGCAGGCCCCCTGCAGTTCATCCAGGAAGGCCGCGTCCTGCGGGCGACGGTTGGCATAGAACAGCACCAGGTGCCGGCCGTCATCCTCCGACAAGGCCTGCAGCAGCATGCTGCGCACCGGGGTAATACCGATGCCGCCGGTGATGAACACCACCGGAGTACGGGTATCGGCCGGCAGCACGAAGTCGCCGTAAGGGCCTTTCAGGGTCAGCCCGGCGCCGGGTGCCAGGCCACTCAGCACCCGCTTGAAGGCGCTGTCCCGGATCCGGGTGGCCACCATCAACTCCGCGTCGGCGGGCACCGAGGCCAGGGACAGGATACGGCCATTGCCTTCTTCATCGGTTTCCGGCGGATCGATCAGCACCAGCCGGACGCACTGACCGGCCTTGAACACAAAATCGGCGGGTTTGTCGAAGTAAAACGCCAGGGTGCCGTCGGCGACCTGCTGCTTGCGCTTGAGGATGATAGGGTAACTGGCCATGCTCCGACTCCTGAATGTTGGACTACGCTTCGATATCCAGGGCGGTACCGGCACTCTCGCCCCGGCTGTGGTAGCGCCGGTTGATCACATCGAGCCGACGACTCATGGCCGGGTTGGCGCCAATCCGGCAGAGGCCGCCCGGGTGCAGGCCGAGCCAGGCTTCAAAGGCCGCTTCCCGCCGGCTGCGGTCCCTGTCTTTGTCCCGCTTGCGGATGGGTACATAGGGCTGCACCGCCTTGATCACCGGGATCACCGGACGACGGATGTTATCGGCCTGGGCCGCCTCCGTGGTGGGCTGGGCCAGGTTGGGGACCAGATTGGGCAAAATCACCGGTATCGCCATCACTACCTCCATCGCCGTTGTCAGCATCCTTATTATGGCCCCTGATGATGGCCCTTGCCGCCCGATTTCGCACCCACCGCGGCCGTGCACGACAGGGCTGAGCGGCACGCGCCAACAGCGATAAGAGGAAATAGAGATAAGGGGCGCAAAACGGGCTGCCGGCCCCTACACTTAGCCGCATCCACCACAGGGAGAAAACGGCATGCACACCGAGCTGGAAGGCGGCTGCCTCTGCGGCAGGCTGCGTTACAGGATCACCCAGGCCCCCATCGATGCCGGCTTTTGCCACTGCCGACTCTGCCAGCGCGCCAGCGGAGCGCCCGTGCTGGCCTGGTTGACGGTCGCAATCAGCGGTTTCGACTACCGTCGGGGAACCCCGGCGGCATTCGATTCCAGCCCTCACAGTCAGCGGGAGTTTTGCCCCCACTGCGGCACCCAACTGGCCTTTCGCCGGCGCCAGCACGCCACGACGGTGGACGTGACCCTGGCCAGCCTGGACCATCCCGCCCGGCTCGCCCCCCAATACCATATCTGGCGGCAAAGCCGCATCGACTGGTTCGAGACCGCGGATGCCCTGCCCCGCTATGAGAATGCCGGCCCGGACCACCACGGGGACGCACTCACCGGGCCCGATAGCGCTACCCCGAGCGGGTAACGCCGTCAGGCGCCGCTGTTCAGCTCGAGCAGGAAGCGACGGATCCGCTCGGCGGTGGCGTCGGGGTGGGAAATAAAGGGGGCGTGGGAGGCTTTGGGCTCGATATGGCTCAGGCTGTGCGGTGCCAACTCGTCGACCAGGGCGGCGGCCTTGCTCGGCACCAGGCCATCGAGCCGGCCATAGAGCCGCAGCAGCGGTACCCGCAGCTCGGCCAGCCGCGATCGCAGATCCACCTCGCCCAGCAAGGCCAGGCCGGAAGCCAGGGCCCCGGCGTCGGGGACGGGTTTGCGGGCCAGGCTGTCACGCAGGCGGCGAATATCGTCACGGGCATGCTCGCTGCCCATGGCCTGTAACGCCAGGAAACGGTTCACCACCTGCTGGTGATCTTCCGCCAGTTGCTGCTCGAATTCCGCCAGCACGCCAGGCTTGATGCCGGGCCAGTCGGCCTCGGCCACAAACTTGGGTGAACTGGCGAGGGTAATCAAGCCGCTGATCCGCTCGGGTGCGCGCAGGGCAGTATGGGTGGCGATCAGACCTCCCAGGGACCAGCCCAGCAGGGCCGAACGGGCGGGGATGCCATCCGATACCGCCTCGGCCCAGTCATCCAGCCCGGCCGACGGCGGCAATGCCGGGCTGTGGCCAAAGCCGGGCAGATCCACCAGGTGCAGCCTGAAGTCGGCTTCCAGTCGTTCCGCCAGCCCCTGCCAGACGGCGCCGTTCATGCCCCAGCCATGCAATAGCACCAGGTCCGGCCCCCGCCCCCGTCGTTCTACATATACACTCATCACAGACACCCGTTATCGATAGCGTTCCATGATAAGACGCCTGACCGCCCGCTTACAATCCTGTCCGCTCTGGTGGGGCCAGTGCCTGCTGTGCCGGCAGGACTGTCAGCATCAAGCCCTGATCTGCCGTCAATGCCAGGACGAACTGCCCCGGCTGGAACGCCCCTGCCCGCTATGCGCCTTTCCCCTGCCGGTAGACGACGCCCACTGCGGTCACTGTCAGCGCTCACGGCCACCCTGGCAGCGTATGCGGGTACTCGCCGACTTCGTCGCTCCTTATGGCCGACTTATCCACGATCTCAAGTATCATCGCAAGGTGCTCAACGGCCGCCTGCTCGGCCAACTGCTGGCCGACGCGGTCGAACCGCCCTGGCCCGAGGCGATATTGCCGGTGCCGCTGCACTGGTGGCGTCGGCTACGACGAGGCTACAACCAGGCGGAGGAAATCGCCCACGGGCTACATCGGGTGCTGGGCATACCGGTCGACCGCCGTACCTTGCGCCGCACCCGGGCCACCCCCTCCCAGACCCACCTCGACCGTCGCCAACGCCAGCAAAACCTGCACGGCGCCTTTGCCGCACCTCCCCTGGGCTATCGCCATGTCGCGCTGCTCGACGATGTTATCACCACCGGCACCACCATGATGGAACTGACCCGTCTGCTGCACAGCCAGGGAGTGGAACAGGTAGAAGTATGGGCGCCCTGCCGCACTCTTGAGCACTGACAACTATTCAAGCGACAGCAACAAGAGTATGATAAAAGTTGAGTTGTTTAGTCAGGTTTACGAGGATAGCGATGATTACGATTTCCGAGACCGCCCAGGGCCACTTCCGCAAACTGTTGTCGCAGCAGCCGGAAGGCACCAATATCCGGGTGTTTGTGGTCAACCCGGGCACTCCCAATGCCGAGTGCGGTGTTTCCTATTGCCCTCCCGATGCGGTGGACCACGACGATTTGCATCTGCCCTTCGAGGGGTTCGAGGCCATCGTTGATCAACAAAGTGTCGCTTTTCTCGACGCGGCCGAAATCGACTTTGTCAGCGACCAGATGGGCTCCCAGCTCACCCTGAAGGCGCCCAATGCCAAGATGGCCAAGGTGCCGGAAGACGCCCCCCTGGCCGATCGGGTGGAGTATGTGCTGCAATCCCAGATCAACCCGGGCCTGGCCAGCCACGGCGGCAAGGTGGTGCTGACCGAAATCACTCCTGACGGCTTGGCCATACTGCAGTTCGGTGGTGGTTGCAACGGCTGCTCCATGGTCGATGTCACCCTGAAGGAAGGCATCGAGAAGCAACTGCTCGAGCTGTTCCCGGGTGAACTCACCGGGGTACGCGATGCCACCGAACACGAGCGCGGCGAGCATTCCTACTACTGAGCCGCCGGCAGCAATCAATACAAAAGGGAGCCTCGATGGCTCCCCTTTTGTTTGTCGATAAGGCCTGATGCCCCCGGAAAAACCGGACAAAGGGCCAATCCCGCCGACACGCCGCAAGTACATCCATGTAGGCGCGCACATGCCATCCATGGCATGTAACGGTCGGCGGAACCGTTCCCTTTGTCCGCTTGTTTTAGCATCGAGGTCGCCCGCAGGAACCAGTTTGTCGATATGTCACCGAACCGATCAAGGCTGAGGTGGTCTTATTTGCCCCCCGATACCCTCTTCCAGCATCAAGCCCAAGCGGCGTTATTCCGCCTTGCGATCCCGGCTCAGCAGGGCCAGGGCCGCTTCCTTGGCGTCCTTGCCTTCATACAGCACCTGGTAGACCTGCTCGCAGATGGGCATTTCCACCCCGTGGCGGGCGGCCAGCTGATGCACCTCGGCGGCATTGCGATAGCCTTCCACCACCTGGCCGATGTCGGCCATGGCGGTGTGGACATCCTTGCCCTGCCCCAGGGCCAGGCCGAAGCGACGGTTACGGGACTGGTTGTCGGTGCAGGTCAGCACCAGATCCCCCAGCCCCGCCATGCCCATAAAGGTGTCCTGCTCGGCGCCCAGGGTCACCCCCAAGCGCTGCAGCTCCACCAGGCCGCGGGTGATGAGCGCGGTGCGGGCATTGGCGCCAAAGCCCAGGCCGTCGGCCAGACCGGCACCGATGGCGATGACGTTCTTGACCGCGCCACCCAGTTGCAGGCCCACCATGTCGTCGTTGAGATAAACCCGGAAGGAGCGGCCGCAGTGCAACAGATCCGCCAGCTCCCTGGCGAAGTCGCCGTCGGTGGAGCCGAGGGAGATGGCGGTGGGCAGGCCCATGGCCAGCTCCTTGGCGAAGGTGGGGCCGGACAGCACCGCCAGCGGTATCCCCTCGCCCAGTATCTCCCGCGCCACCTGCTGCAACAGGTTGCCGGTGGCCGGGTCCAGGCCCTTGGTGGCCCAGGCGATACGGCTGTCGGGGCGCAGTAAGGGTTTGATCTGCCGGAGCACCTCGGCAAACACATGGCTCGGCACCACGATCAGCAGATTACGGCTGGCCCGCACCACCCGTGCCAGGTCGGCCTCGGGCTCCAGGCTGGCGGGAAAGGGCGCGTCGGGCAGGAACACCTTGTTGCAGCGATCGGCGGCCAGGGTCGCCACCTGTTCGGGCCTGTGGCTCCACAGCAGGGTGCGATGGCCGTTGCGGGCCAGGGCAATGGCCAGGGCCGTACCATAGGAGCCGGCACCCAGAACCGAGATGGCGGCGGCATCCTTGGTCATCAGGCATCCGCCTGCTGTTGTTGCTGGGCGCGCTGCACATGGGCGGCGAACAGGGCGTCGAAGTTCACCGGCGCCAGGTTCAACTGCGGGAAGGAACCCTTGTTCACCAGGCTGGCCACGGTTTCACGGGCATAGGGGAACAGGATATTGGGGCAGAAGGAACCCAGGCAATGGGCCAGTTGCGGCTCGGCCATGTTGCCGATGGTGAAGATGCCGGCCTGCTGGATTTCACACAGGTAGACGGTTTCCGCCTCGCCCATGCTGCAGGTAACGGTCAGGGTCAAGACCACTTCAAACACGTTGTCACCCAGGCGGGCGCTCTTGGTGTCCAGGTCCAACTTGACTTCGGGCTTCCATTCCTTCTGGAACACCAGGGGAGTCCCCGGCGCCTCGAAAGACATGTCTTTCAGGTAGATACGCTGGATCTGGAATTCAACCTGTTGCTGGGCCTGGGTGTTGGCGCCGTTTGCTGCTTCAGCCATGAGGATGTCCTTATATAGAATGCGGTTTAGAGAAATTAACGTTTGGTGACCGGCAGGTTCTGGCTGCGCCAGTCCGCCATGCCACCGCGCAGGGCGTACACCTGCTTGAAGCCGGCCTTGGTCAGCAGGCGACCAACGCCACCGGTGGTCATACCGGTTTCGCACACCAGCACCAGGGGCTTGTCCTTGAACTTTTCGATCAGGTTCAGGTTATTGGCCTTGAGCTGAGTGTTGGGCACGTTAACGGCACCGGCAATATGGCCCTTGCGGAAGTCCTCGGCGGAGCGAACATCCACCACGGCGGCGTCCTGCTTGTTGATCAGCAGCACCGCTTGCTGGGAAGCCACCACCTGCACCTTGCTCAGCTTGGAAGCGACGGTCATGTACACCACCGCCGAAGCCAGGCCCAACCAGGCCATGGTCAGCAAGGGATGATTGGCGGCAAAATCGAGATACTCTTGCATGATGTTACTTCTTTCGGATCAAAATGCGGAAAAGCCCGAGTATACATGGGGTATCAACAAATAACAGCAGCAGGCTCCCAATAGCGGATATCGATAGGCAAGGCCTGCGTCGCCCATCGGAAATACCCCGGGTCTACGGCTGGTGACTAAATCGGCAATTGTAGTAATATGACGGATAGTTTCAGCTTTCTTCATTTTGACTTTCAAATAACAACATAGGGTTACACTATGAACTCGACCAAAAAACCCCTGGTACTCATCATTCTGGATGGCTGGGGTTACAGCGACAAGACCGAACACAACGCCATTCACACCGCCCGTACGCCGGTGATCGACAACCTGATGAACACCCGCCCCTCGAGCCTTATTTCGACCTCCGGCCACGACGTCGGTCTGCCCGACGGACAGATGGGCAACTCCGAAGTAGGCCACGTCAACATCGGCGCCGGCCGCATCGTCTATCAGGATCTGACCCGTATCGACAAGGCCATCGTCGACGGTGACTTCTTCACCAACTCGGCGCTGACCCAGGCGGTGGACGCGGCCAAGGCCAAGGGCCGGGCGGTCCATATCATGGGCCTGCTGTCACCCGGTGGCGTACACAGCCACGAAGACCAGATCGCCGCCATGGTCAGGCTGGCCGCGGAACGCGGTGCCGATGAAATTTACCTACATGCCTTCCTCGACGGTCGCGACGTGGCCCCCCGCTCCGCCCAGGGCTCCCTCGAACGTTTCGATGCCCTCTTCGCCAAACTGGGCAAAGGCCGGCTGGCCTCCGTCGTCGGACGCTACTTCGCCATGGACAGGGACAACCGCTGGGATCGAGTGCAGAGCGCCTACGATCTGCTGACCCAGGGCAAGGCCGAGTTCCAGTATGCCTCCGCGGTGGAAGCCCTGCAGGCCGCCTATGCCCGGGAAGAGAACGACGAGTTCGTCAAGGCCACTGCCGTGGGCGAGCCGGTCGCCATGCAGGACGGCGACGCCGTCATCTTCATGAACTTCCGCGCCGACCGGGCTCGTGAAATCACCCGCGCCTTCGTGGAAGAGGACTTCACCGGCTTCGAACGCGACGCCCGCCCGAGCTTAAGCAACTTCGTGATGCTCACCGAGTACGCCGCCGACATCCACACCAGCTGTGCCTACCCGCCCGAGCAACTGGCCAACACCCTGGGTGAATGGCTAGCCAAGCACGACAAGACCCAGCTGCGGATCTCCGAAACCGAGAAGTACGCCCACGTCACCTTCTTCTTCAACGGCGGCATCGAAGACTGCTTCCCGGGCGAGAAGCGCGAGCTGATCCCGAGCCCCAAGGTAGCCACCTACGATCTGCAGCCGGAGATGAACTCCGAGCAGCTCACCGACAAGCTGGTCGAGGCCATCGAAAGCCGGGAATTCGATGTCATCATCTGTAACTACCCCAACGGCGACATGGTCGGTCACACCGGCGTGTTCGAGGCGGCAGTCAAGGCCTGCGAAGCGGTCGACCGTTCCATCGGCCGGGTAGTCACCGCACTGGAAGCCGTGGGCGGCGAAGCGCTGATCACCGCCGACCATGGCAACGCCGAGCAGATGATCAACCCCGAGACCGGCGAGGTCCACACCGCGCACACCAACCTGCCGGTGCCGCTGATCTACGTGGGTCGCGACGCCACCCCGGTGGAAGGCGGCCGCCTGTCGGATCTGGCGCCCACCATGCTGACCCTGATGGGCATGGAAATCCCCGAGCAAATGACTGGCAAGCCTCTGATGGTTCTGAAATAATCAGGGCCCTATGGGCAGGCAAAGACTGATTACTTCATTATTGCTTAGCACCGGCCTGATGGCCGGTGCTTTCGCTTGGGCGGACAACAGCGCCGAGCTCAAGAACGTGCAGGGACAAATCGCCAGCCAACGGCAGGACGTCCAGCAGCAGCAACAGCAAGTAAAGGAACTGCAACAGCAGCTCGCCAAGGATGAAAAGGCCATCTCCGCCCTGGCGCGGGAGCTGAACCAGACCCGCAACCGGCTGACGGAACTCGAAGTCAACCTGGCCCGACTGGATCGGGAACACAGGGAGCTCAACCAACAGTCCGAACGCCAGCAACGATTGCTGGCGGAACAACTCCGGGCCGCCTACCAGAATGGCCGCCACGATTACCTGAAATTACTGCTGAACGGCCAGGACAGCACCGACATCGATCGGCTGCTGCACTATTATGCCCACCTCAATCAGGCCCGGGCCGACGCCCTGAAAGAGCTGGCCCGAACCCGGGAGCAACTGGCCGACAACCGCCGCCAGGCGGAGCAGAGTCGCCAGCAGCTCAACCAGTTGCTGGCCCGCCAGCAGGGCGAGCAGCAGAAGCTCAATGATCAGCAGGCCAAGCGCAGTGACACCCTGAAAAAACTCAACGCCAACCTGGAGCAGGGCAACCAGCGCCTGACCAGCCTGCAGCAGGCCGCCAACCAGCTGGAGCGGCAGATCAAGGCCGCCCAGGAAAGGGCGGCCCGCGAGCAGGCCGCCCGGGAAAAGGCGGAACGGGAACGGCTGGAGCGTGAACGGCTGGCTCGGGAGCGGGCAGCACAGCAAACCGCCGGAGGACAACCGAGCGCTTCGGGCAGAACCCCGGTGGTCGCCAAGCCAAGCGGTAACTTCGGTGGCCTGGCCAAGGGCTCCCTGCCCTGGCCGCTCAACGGCCAGCTGGTTCATCGCTTCGGTGCGGCCCGTACCAGCCAACTGAGCTGGAAGGGCCTGTTGATCGGCGCCGGCGTCGGTCAGGAAGTAAAGGCGGTGGCCAACGGCCAGGTGGTGTACGCCGACTGGCTCAACGGCTTCGGCATGGTGATGGTGATCGATCACGGCAAGGGCTATATGAGCCTCTATGGCCATAACCAGTCCCTGCTCCAGGGGCCCGGCGACAGAGTCAGCGCCGGCCAGGCCATTGCGCTGAGTGGCGAAAGCGGCGGTCAGTCCCGGTCAGGACTCTATTTCGAGATCCGCTATCAGGGCCAGGCCATCGATCCCCTGCCCTGGCTAGCGCGTCGCTGATTCCAGTTCGTCGATAAGCCAAAGCGCCTCGCCGCGGCTCCCCCCGCAGACATCCTCGGCCGCCTTGAAGCGATCACACACCGGCGGTCGCTCCGGCTTGCCGAACAGGGCGCAGCGCATGTCCGCCAGCAGATGAATACAGGCTTCGCCGGCGGCCTTGCCCTCCGGCATGCCCGGTATGGGCCCACTGATACTGGGGGCGATGCAGCAGGCACCGCAACCGCTTCGACATTCCATGAACTTACCTCTCGACAGGATTGCCCAGTATAGCGATTGCACGGGCGTGCTTCATGTTAAACTGATGCCTTTATGGCAAAGGATCCCATTATGCGCCTGACCGTATCTTGCCTCTCCCAGCTTCCCGAAGAACACCGTCCCCACACCGCATTGATCTTGCAGGAAACACCACTGCCCGACCAGGCCGTGTTCTACCTCGCCACCTTCAACGACAGGGCCGTGGCCCTGGCCTGGCGTCAGGATGAACGGCTCGGTTTTATCGCGGTACGCGACCTGACCCGCCGCCGGGGCATCGGCAGCGAATTGCTGCGCCAGGTACGGCAGGAAGCGAAGGCGGCGGGCCTGACCAGGCTCGAGTGCGATCCGGCGCAAGCGCCGGAAGGGGAGCGGGAGGGGCTCTCCGCCTTTTTGCAGGGCCAGGGCTTCCGGCCCCGGGAAGGAGTGCTAAGCTGTTGTCTGTACGAATAAAGGCAGGGACAGACTACCGACAAGCCGTCAGACAATATTGAGCAGGCGACTCCCCTGCAAAACAGGCGGACAAAGAGAACGGCTCTGTCGACCGTCACATGCGCCGAGCGTCACAGGGGGTGAGCCTGCTCGCCGTAACGAGTCGTTTCAGCCTGATCGAGCATCCAGTGAATGCTCGCAGCAGGCTGAAACGGGAAACTCCCCAGCCCAAAGGGAAATCAAAGAATAGCAGCTCCTTGTTTTCGCAGCCCCAGGCCAACCACAGAAGGAAAGGGTAATGAAGATGAGAACCGAACGGGACTCCATGGGTGACATCCAGGTGCCCGCCGATGCCCTCTACGGCGCCCAGACCCAGCGCGCCATCAACAACTTCCCCATCTCCGGCCAGCATATGCCCGGCGCCTTTATCCGCGCCCTGGCCAAGATCAAGGCGGCCTGCGCCCATGCCAACGGTGAACTCCAGCGACTGGAGCAGGATAAGGCCGACGCCATCATCAAGGCCGCCGAAGAGGTTATCGCCGGTCGTCATGCCGATGCCTTTCCGATCGATGTCTACCAGACCGGCTCCGGCACCAGCACCAACATGAATCTGAACGAGGTGCTGGCCCACCTGGCCGCCGCCAGCCTGGGCCGTCCCGTGGGCGCCAACGACGACGTCAACATGGGGCAGAGCTCCAATGACGTCATCCCCTCCGCCATCCACGTCAGCGCCGCCCTCGCCCTCAGCCGCGAGCTGCTGCCCGCCCTGCACCGGCTGGAACAGGCCATCCTCACCAAGGCCGAACAGCTCGGCGGCCGGGTCAAGACCGGCCGTACCCACCTGATGGACGCCATGCCGCTGCGTTTCGAGCAGGAGCTGGGCGGCTGGGCGACCCAGGTGCGCCACGGCCGGGAGCGGCTGGAAGGGCTGCAGAGCCGGTTGCAGCAACTGGCCCTGGGCGGCACCGCCATCGGCACCGGCATCAACGCCGATCCGCGCCAGGCCGAGCTGGCCTGCGATTACCTCAACCGCCACACCGGCCTCGACTTCTGCCCGGCGGAAGACTACTTCTACAGCCTGAGCAGCCAGGACACGGCGGTGGAGCTGTCGGGCCAGCTCAAGACCCTGGCGGTGGCGCTGATGAAGATTGCCAACGATCTGCGCTGGATGAACTCGGGCCCGCTTACCGGCCTGGCCGAGATCCAGCTGCCGGCGCTGCAGCCCGGCTCTTCCATCATGCCCGGCAAGGTCAACCCGGTGATCCCCGAGGCGGTGGCCATGGTCTCCGCCCAGGTGATCGGGCTGGATACCGCCATCACGGTGGCGGGCCAGTCCGGCAACTTCCAGCTCAACGTCATGCTGCCGCTGGTGGCCAACAACCTGCTCACCATGATCCGGATGCAGGCCAACAGTTGCCCGCTGCTGGCCGATACCATCGCCGGCTTTACCGTCAACCAGGAGCATATCGACCAGAGCCTGGCCAAGAACCCCATACTGGTGACCGCCCTCAACCCGGTGATCGGCTACGCCAGGGCCGCCGAGATCGCAAAAAAAGCCTATGCGGAGCGCAGGCCCATACTGGAGGTGGCGCTGGAGCACAGCGGCCTGTCGGAAGAAGAGCTGCGCAAGCTGCTGGATCCGGCGGCCCTGACCCATGGCGGACAAGGGGAATAAAAGTAAAAAGGGATGCGCTGGCATCCCTTTTTTAACCCCATACGCGGGTAATTACAGGATAATATCCTGCAATTCCTTGTCCTTGCGAGACAGGATATGGGTAGAGCGGATACGGCGGATGGTGCGGGACTTGCCACGGATCACCAGGGTTTCGGTGTGAGCGTAGTGGCCGTCGCTGCTGATGCCTTCCAGCAGGTCACCCTTGGTGATGCCGGTGGCGGAGAAGATCACGTTGTCGGTGCGGGCCATCTCTTCCAGCTTCAATATCTTGCCGACCTCGATGCCCATCTGCTTGCAGCGCTCGATCTCCTGCCGGCCCAGCTCCAGATTGTCCTCGCCCGGCCCCTTCACCTCATAGCGCGGCACCAGCCGGGCCTGCATGTCGCCGTCCAGGGAGCGTACCACGGCGGCGGAAATCACTCCCTCGGGGGCACCGCCCACACCGTAGAGCATATCCACTTCGCTTTCAGGGATACAGGCCAGGATGGAGGCGGCCACATCGCCGTCAGGAATGGCGAACACCCGCACGCCCAGGCCCTGCATGGTCTTGATCGCCTTGTCGTGGCGCGGCTTGGCAAGGGTGATGACGGTGACGCGGGACAGGGGCTTGTTCAGCGCCTTGGCCACTGCCTTGATGTTCTGCTCCAGGGACTTGGCCAGATCGATGGCGCCCTTGGCACCGGCACCGACGATCAGCTTTTCCATGTACATGTCGGGGGCACGCAGGAAAGCGCCCTTCTCGCCTACCGCCATCACCGCCAGGGCGTTGGACTGGCCCATGGCGGTCATGCGGGTGCCCTCGATGGGATCCACCGCGATATCCACCTCGTCCCCGCCCAGACCGACTTTCTCGCCGATATAGAGCATCGGCGCCTCATCGATCTCGCCCTCGCCGATCACCACCTCGCCGCTGATTTCGATTTCGTTCAGCACATGACGCATGGCCGCCACGGCCGCCGCATCGGCGATGTTCTTGTCACCCCGTCCCAACCACTTGTAGCCAGCCAGGGCGGCCGCTTCGGTCACCCGGGAAAATTCAATGGCCAATTCACGTCTCATGGAAAGTTCCTAATAATTCAAGTTATCGCTATTTGCCCAGTATCCGCTGGCGGAAGATACGGTATACATCGGGTATCTGATCGAAGCCGTTGACGCAGACATCCAGATCGTGCAGCTTGCCGTCCTTGATACCGTACACCCAGCCGTGTACCGACAACGACTGGCCACGCTTCCAGGCATTCTGCACTATGGTCGTGTGGCACAGGTTGGCCACCTGTTCCACCACGTTCAGTTCGCACATGTAATCTTCCCGCACCTGCCGGTCGTCGATTGCCTCCAACGCTTCCTGATGCTTGAAATAGATGTCCTTGATATTGCGCAGCCAGTTGTCGATCAGCCCCAGCTCCTTGTTCTGCATGGCGGCCACGACCCCGCCGCAGCCGTAGTGGCCACAGACGATGATGTGTTTCACCTTGAGCACTTCAACGGCATATTGTACCACCGACAAACAGTTGAAGTCCGTATGTACCACCAGGTTGGCCACGTTGCGGTGCACGAACACATCACCGGGCAACAGGCCGGTGAGCTGGTTGGCGGGTACCCGGCTGTCGGAGCAACCGATCCACAGGTATTCGGGGGCCTGCTGCAACGACAGCTTCTCGAAGAAAGTCGGGTCTTCGGCCTTGATTTGCTCGGCCCATTCCCGGTTGTTGTCGAACAGATGCTTCAGCATTTTCATGGGGGCTATCCTGCTTTCCGATGGTTGATATGCTTACGGAAAAAAGGCCCCATCGGGGCCTTTTTCACTGATTCGTTATCGCTCAGGCATCCATGGCTGCCTTGAGCTTCTTCAACGCGGTTTTCTCCAATTGACGGATGCGTTCGGCGGAAACCCCGTATTCGTCGGCCAGGCTCTGCAGCGTGGTCTTGTCGTCTTCTTCCAGCCAGCGGGCCTGGATGATACGCTGGCTGCGCTCATCGAGGGCGGACAAGGCGGCACGCAAACGACGGTTGGCGCTCTCTTCCCAATTCGCTTCCTCCACCTGGTGGGCCACATCCGAGCTCTTGTCTTCCAGATAATGCACCGGCGAGAAGCTGGTATCCTTGTCATCGTCATCGGAGGCCAGGTCGAAGGCCTGATCCTGGGCGCTCATACGCGACTCCATCTCCAGCACCTCGGCGGTCGACACTCCCAGGTCCTGGGCGACGGTTTCTACTTCCTGCTGGTTGAACCAGCCCAGCCGCTTCTTGGACTTGCGCAGGTTGAAGAACAACTTGCGCTGGGCCTTGGTGGTAGCCACCTTGACCACCCGCCAGTTACGCAGCACATATTCGTGGATCTCGGCCTTGATCCAGTGCACCGCAAAAGACACCAGGCGCACACCCACGGTGGGATCGAAACGCTTGACCGCCTTCATCAAGCCGATATTGCCTTCCTGGATCAAATCCGCCTGGGGCAGGCCATAGCCGGAATAGCTCTTGGCGATGTGCACCACAAAGCGCAGATGGGACATGATCAACTGCCGGGCGGCACCGAGATCGCCGTCATTCTGCAGCCGTTCGGCCAATGCTTTTTCTTCTTCCGCGCTGAGCACGGGAATGGTATTTACCGCCTGGATATAGGCCTCCAGGCTGCCCTGGGGTACCAGGGCGAAATGGCGCTGAAAATCTGTCGTCATCAAACTCGTGTTCATTACATGACTCCGTATCAAACGGCTGCGGTTCGCACCCTGCAATGACCTGGGTTGTCTGGTTCCGTATGCACCGGGCTGCGGAAAATGTATTTATCTTATACTAAATGTCAAGCCGGATCGCCCCTCGCTGCCCATATCGGACCACAAACAGCGGTAAAGGTTCAGCCTGGCTCTATCGCCCTGATATGGCGTCGCACCGAAAATCCCGAGGCCAGCAGGCTGAGCAGGGTTCCGGTCAGGATCAGCCACAGGCTTTCCCGAACACCCAATCCCAGCAGGTGGAAGTCACTCTGGTACAAGGCGGCCAGGGCATTGACCTTGTGGCTGAGCCAGAACACCATCACCAGGGTCAGCCACCAGGCCAGCAGGCCGCCGATGATACCGTACCACAGGCCGACGTATAAAAACGGCCGTTGGATGAAACCCTCGGTTGCCCCCACCAGCTTCATCACTTCAATCTCGTAACGGCAGTTGAGAATATTGAGCCGCAGGGTATTGCTCACCACCAGCAAGACTCCGGCCAGCAGCAACACCGCCATGCCCACCACCGCCTGGCGCAGCAGATCCACGATACCCGACAAGCGGGCCAGCCAGGCCATGTCCAGCCGGGCCGTAGCCACCGCAGGCTCGGCGTGCATATCGGCCAGCAGCAGCTCAGCCGCTTCCGGTATCCGTCCGCTTTCCGACAGGTTGAGGATAAACACCGCCGGCAGGGGATTGTCCTCCAGCAGGGACAGCGCCTCGGCAAAGCCGGCGGCACCGCTGAAATCAGACAGGCCCTGCTCGGGACTGATATAGGTGACCTTATCGATCTCCTCCATCTCACCCAGGCGTTGTTGCAAGTCGGTGAGCTGAGCCTCGTTGACCCCCTGCTGCAGGTAGAGGCTGATCTGGGCCTGGCTCTGCCAGAACTGGCTCACCGACTCGGCATTTTTCAGCAACACATAAAAACTGGCCGGCAACGCCAGGCTGACCCCCAGTACCGCTATGGTCATCAGCGAACTCAGGGGCGTGCGCCACAACTCACCCAGGCTGGCGAACAGCTGGCGCAGGTGATCCACCCAGTACATGGCCAGCCGCTGGGGCCAGGCCAGTTTGTGTTCTTGCTTGCTCATGCGGGCTCCTCCGCCTGCATACGGCCGGCATTCAGGGTCAGGGTGCGGTAACGCAGGGAATTAATAAGACCGGTGTCGTGAGTGGCGATCAACACGCTGACACCCACCCGGTTGAAGGCTTCGAACAGACGCAGTATTTCCATCGACAGCTCGGGATCCAGATTGCCGGTAGGCTCGTCCGCCAGCAGCAACGACGGCTTGTTGACGATGGCCCGGGCGATGCCTACCCGCTGCTGCTCGCCGCCGGAAAGCATCGGCGGAAAATAGCGATCCTTGCCGTGCAGGCCGACCTTGTCGAGCGCCGCCGATACCCGCCGGCGGATATCCTGGTGGCTGTAGCCTTCGATAACCAGCGGCAGTGCCACATTGTCGAATACGGTACGGGCATTGATCAGGTGATGATCCTGAAAAATCATGCCGATACGCCGGCGCACATAGGGGATATCGCCCCGGCGGATGCGGCTGACGTCCTGGTCATTGAAAAAGACCTGGCCGTCGGTAGGTCTTTCCATCACGCTGATCAGCTTGAGCAAGGTACTCTTGCCGGCACCGGAGTGGCCGGTCAGGTACGCCATTTCCCCTTTCTGGAGGTGAAAGCTGACCCTCTGCAGGGCCTGAAAGCCGCCGCTGTATACCTTGCTAACCTGCTCGAAGCGGATCATTTATTCTTCCCGGCTAAAGAGAGCGTCGATAAATTCTTTTGAGTTGAAGGGGCGCAAGTCGTCGATTTTCTCGCCCACCCCGATGTAGCGTATAGGAATACCAAACTTGTCGGCCACCGCAAAGATCACCCCGCCCTTGGCGGTACCATCCAGCTTGCTCAGGGTAATACCGGTAATGGGTACGGCCTCGTTGAAGATCTTGGCCTGACTCAGGGCATTCTGGCCGGTGCCCGCGTCCAGGGTCAGCATAATCTCGTGCGGCGCGGTGGCATCCACCTTCTGCATCACCCGCACGATTTTCTTCAGCTCTTCCATCAGGTGCGCCTTGTTCTGCAGGCGACCGGCGGTGTCGGCAATCAGCACGTCTATCTTGCGTGCCTTGGCCGCCTGCACCGCATCGAAGATCACCGACGCCGCATCGGCGCCGGTATGCTGGGCGATAACCGGTATCCGGTTACGTTCGCCCCACACCTGCAACTGCTCTACCGCCGCGGCACGGAAGGTATCGCCGGCGGCCAGCATCACCGATTTGCCTTCGGCCTGGAACTGGCGTGCCAGCTTGCCGATGGTGGTGGTCTTGCCCACGCCGTTGACGCCCACCATCAGGATCACATAGGGCTGGTGCTCGCCGTCGATCACCAGGGGCTTGTCCACCTTGGCCAGGATTTCGCCCATTTCTTCCTTCAGCAGCTCGTACAGCGCTTCGCCGTCCTTCAACTGGCGGCGGCTGGCCTGACGAGTCAGGCTGTCGATGATCGACATGGTGGTTTCCACCCCGAGATCGGCCGTCAGCAACTGGGTTTCCAGTTCCTCGAACAAGTCGTCATCAATCTTCTTGCCGCGGAACAGGCCGAAGAAGCCGGATCCCAGGTTCTGGCGGGTCTTGAGCAGCCCCTGCTTCAGACGCGCAAAAAAGCCCTGCTTAGGGGGCTCGGCAGCCGGCGTGGCCTCTTCGGCCAACCGGGCCTGCTCCGCGGCTTCCTCTTCCGCTGCCAGGAGAGCCTCTTCCTCTACGGCCTGTCGAGCCTCTTCCTCTGCTCGTACGGCGGCTTCTGCCGCCAACCGGGCCTGCTCCGCCGCTTCGGCTGCCGCCGCCAACCGGGCCTGCTCCGCCGCTTCGGCTTCTGCCGCCAACCGGGCCTGTTCCGCCGCTTCGGCTGCCGCCGCCAACCGGGCCTGCTCCGCCGCTTCGGCTGCCGCCGCCAACCGGGCCTGCTCCGCCGCTTCGGCTGCCGCCGCCAACCGGGCCTGCTCCGCCGCTTCGGCTGCCGCCGCCAACCGGGCCTGCTCCGCCGCTTCGGCTGCTGCCGCCAACCGGGCCTGCTCCGCCGCTTCGGCTGCCGCCGCCAACCGGGCCTGCTCCGCCGCTTCGGCTGCCGCCGCCAACCGGGCCTGCTCCGCCGCTTCGGCTGCCGCCGCCAACCGGGCCTGCTCCGCCGCTTCGGCTTCTGCCGCCAACCGGGCCTGCTCCGCCGCTTCGGCTACCGCCGCCAGGCGGGCCTCTTCTTCCGCCTTCCGTTCGGCCAGAGCTTCTTCTACCTCTGCCACGCCGGCTTCGGCCTCCGACGCAATGGCCGACTGCTCCACCGCCTGTTGTTCTTCTGCTGTGTCCCGCTGCTCTTCTTTGTTCTTGCCAAAGCCCAGCCAAGAGAAAAAACCTTTTTTCGCCATCCTGCTCTTACTCGCTTGTATCGGGGGGAGATTAGTTCTGGCCGTTGCCCGGCCCCTTCATTAAAATACCCGCCCCTTAGGGGTGCAAAACCGCCTTATACTAGCATTTTATTGAAAGACGGCGAAACGAGATGGCAAAAGCAAAAACGGGCGGCACCACCGCCTCGGGTCCGGGGCAGATTCGCCTGATCGGTGGTCAGTGGCGCGGGCGCAAGCTGCCGGTGCTCGACAGTGAAGGACTCAGACCCACCTCAGACCGGGTAAAAGAAACGCTGTTCAACTGGCTGATGTTCGACATTCGCGGTTGCCGCTGTCTCGATCTGTTCGCCGGCAGCGGCAGCCTAGGGTTCGAGGCTCTGTCGCGTGGCGCCGCCGAAGTCGTGCTGGTGGAGCAAGACGCTAAAGTGGCGCAGCAGCTGCGGCGTAACCTGGCCAGCCTGCCTGGAGCCCGGGGGGAAGTGGTCAATGCCGATGCCCTCGATTATCTGCAAACGCCTGCAACCCCCTTCGATCTGGTGTTTCTGGATCCGCCGTTTCACCGGGAGCTGTTGCCGGCCGCCTGCCGATGGCTAGAGCAGGCCGGCTGGCTGAACGATGAAGCCAAAATCTATATCGAGCGGGAGCAAGGACTCGCACCCCTGCCATTGCCCGCCAACTGGCGGTTGCTGAAAGACAAGAAGGCCGGCCAGGTCTGTTATCAACTTTATCAACGGGAGCAAGTGGAATGAAGGTGTTGAATATACTGATGCGGCTGGTCATGCTGGTGTTCTGGGCCGGCATTATCTATGCGCTGACCGGGCCCGAGATCGAAGAAGTCGGCTCCATGCCGATGATCCTGGGCGGCGTGGTACTGTTCATGCACCTGCTGCAGATGCTGATGCTCAGGCAGGCGGCCCAACTGCTCAACCCCACTCCCAAAGACTATCTGGAGGTGCTGGTATTCGGCTCTTTTGCCATGCATCGCCATCGTGCCCGCCTGAAGGACCTGATGGAACAAAAACGCTAACGGGCGTTACGCCCCGGTGCCGGGCTCATGCCCGCACCGCCAGCAGGTCTCGAAACTGCCGGCGTTGCACTCTCCGCAGTGCCCGCACCGCCAGGAATCACGGACCCCCCGCCGATATTTTTCCAGTATGAGGCGACTCCGCTCCAGATCCCGGGGGTGGATAAGCAGGGTCACTTCCACCGCGTTCATCGGCAGTTCCCCCAAGGCACCGGCCAGGGCCTCGCCCTGCAGACAGACTTCGATGCCGGCCACTTCCAGTGCCCCCTTCAGGGTATGGGCCTCCAGGCTGTTGGCAGCCTGATATACCGGGATCCACTCGCTCATTGCTTTCCTCTGGAAATCGCAGATAGAAAAAGGGGGTGACATCGTGTCACCCCCTTTTGGGTTGTCGTATGGTTAATCCTTAAACCAAGTTGCTCCCTGCAATCCCTGACAATACCTTATCCTTAAGGTGTTCCTCTTCCCGATCCGTCGGTGTGTCCTAGTCATCCTGACTGCGGTTCATCCTGAGCCGCTCGACTGTCTCCGTCCTGGGAGGTGTCCCTTACCGCATCCTGCGGTGTTCCTTTCGCCTTTCCTGGCAGCCCGTCTTCCTGACAGACTTCATTGCTCCTTGCCCTTCTAAATATAGAGAAGTTTACGGATCCCTCAAGGCAGCAAAACAGTAAAAATTTCCGCCCCAAATAGCCTCTAATCACCATCACCATGATTTACATAACAAAAAACCATATTCTCGCTAAGAAATCCGTAGATAAAAACGTTTTCTCCAGTGCCTTATTGAGAGATCTCTTACAAGATGACAGGCTAAAGTCGTCATATGACGAGACCGTATAAAAACCGTGACGAAAGGTCGGGCTGCCGCTTAGGATAAAACGGTCTAACAAAAGGAGTCATCATGAACAGACTGGAATTGCCATCGGCGCTGGTGGACCGCGACTGGCTGGCGGCCCATCTCACCCATCCTGATCTGGTGGTGCTGGACGCCAGCTGGCATATGCCCGCCGCCAACCGCGATGGCGAACAGGAATGGCACCGACAGCGTATTCCCGGCGCCCGTTTCTTTGATTTCGACAGCCGCATCAAGGATCCCCACAGCCCCCTGCCGCATATGCTGCCCGACGAAACCCTGTTCTCCCGATCGGTAGCGGAGCTGGGTATCGATAACCACCACTGTATCGTCGTTTATGACAGCAGCGGCATCTTCTCCGCGCCCCGGGCCTGGTGGATGTTCAGGGCCATGGGTCACGAGCAGGTGGCGGTGCTGGATGGCGGCCTGCCCGCCTGGCTGGACGCAAAACTGCCCCTGGAACGGGACGAGCCGGGTCCAGTTGCAGGCGGGCACTTCGTCGCCCGCCTGCAGAGCGCCTGGATTGCGAATGCCGGCCAGGTCGAAGCCGCATTGCAGGATGAAGGCTCTCGGGTACTGGACGCCCGCAGCCGTGAGCGCTTCAGCGGTGAGGCTCCGGATCCCCGTCCCGGCGTGCGCCCGGGCCATATGCCGGGCGCCCTTTGTCTGCCATTCGGAGAGCTGCTGGCACAGGGCCATATGTTACCCAGGCCGGTGCTGGAGCAGAAACTGGCCGCCCTGCTGGCACAGGAGCAACGGCTTATCTGCAGTTGCGGCTCGGGCGTCACCGCCGCCATAGTGGCGCTGGCGGCCCATATTGCCGGCCATGAGGCAATTGCCGTCTACGACGGTTCCTGGGCGGAATGGGGCGGCTCGAGCAGATTGCCGGTGATCCAGGGCCCATAGCGCGCCAATAGAAAAGCCCGCCATAAAGGCGGGCTCTCGGCAGTACCAAGCCATTACTTCTCGGCGTTGGGCCGTGCCGCCACTCCCATTTTCAGGGCCAGCCAGATCACCAGAACCAGGGAAATCATTACCGACAGGTAGTTGGAACCCATTTCCGGAAACTGGGTGCGCAGAAAAGCGGAGTAACCGAACACCCCGATCAGGAAACTCAGCAAGGTGCAGAGCGGGGTATCCCCCTCCATCGGCACGCTCAGGTATTCCTGGTACAGCAGATGTGCCGCCAGCACCAGCGAGATAATGGGGAAAATGGAAAACGCCAACTGGCTGACACTCAGGGTGGCCAGAGTGGCATTGCCACAGATGCCGACCAGCAGAGCCAATAAGATAGGTTTACGGCGAATTTGCTTACTTCCTGACATGGTTATCCTTCCTAATGTAGGGCCTAGAGCCTCTTTGCCTTGTTATATGCATCCGCGCCTTTGGCAATAATGCGCAGTTGCAGGATCATGCGTTCGGCCAGCGCCTCCCGCTCGTCATCGTTCATGTCCAGCGCCTCAGCCCCGGCACTGAAGACGATGGTGACCATCGCCTGGGCCTGAGCCTCGGCATAGCTGCGGCTGGTGTGCTGCCGCTCTTCAAAGTAGTCGGTCAGCTCAGCGGTAAAATGCTGGATCTCCCGCGCTACCGCCTGGCGGAACGCCGCCGAGGTACCGGAACGCTCCCGCAACAGTAACCGGAACACATCCGGGCTTCTATCGATAAATTCCATAAAGGTCTTTACCGATATCTGGATCACGCTGCCGCCATCCGCAATTCGCTGGCGGGCCTGGCGCATCAGCTGCCGCAGGGTCAGGCCGCCTTCATCCACCAGCGTCAGCCCCAGTTCCTCCATATCCTTGAAGTGACGGTAGAAGGAGGTCGGTGCCAAACCGGCTTCCCGCGCTACCTCACGCAGGCTCAGGCTGGAAAAACTGCGCTCGGCGCTTAACTGGCGAAACGCGGCCTCGATCAAAGAACGCCGGGTTTTTTCTTTTTGTTCAGCGCGAATGCCCACGGCACACCAGGGTCCAACTATTTAATACCCGGATCATACCTTTTTGTATGAACCCGGTCAGCCCCGACTGGTCAATTTATGATTGACGCTGCCCCGCTTTAAACATGAAAATAGTGTACAGATGTTCGCTCAATGGATACCAAGATGCGTAAACCTCCTCTGATATGGACCAATGCCATTCTCTTTGCCAGCACCGGTCTGGCAGCCTTGGTGCTGGTGCCCTGGTATGGAATGACCCAGGGTTATGACGGCTGGCAATGGCTGGCCATGCTGCTGCTGTTCAGTTACAGCTGCCTCTCTATCACCGCCGGCTACCACCGTCTGTGGGCCCACAAAGCCTACGACGCCCACCCCCTGCTGCAGTGGCTGTTCGCCCTGGGGGGGGCGCTCTCCCTGCAAAACTCTGCCTTCCGCTGGTGCGCCGACCATCGCCGCCATCACCGCCATGTGGACGATCTGGACAAGGATCCCTACTCCGCCCAGCGCGGGCTGTGGTTTTCCCATATGGGCTGGATGCTGAGGGATTACCAGCCGGAGGACGACAGCAATGTCCCCGATCTCAAGCGTAATGCCATACTGCAGTTCCAGCACAAGCACTATCTGTCGCTCACCCTTGCCATGAACGTCGGCCTGCCGGTGCTGCTGGGCCTCTGGCACGGGGATCTCTGGGGCATGCTGCTGATGGCCGGCGTGCTGCGTCTCTTCCTCGGCCACCATGTCACCTTCTTTATCAATTCCCTCGCCCATTACTGGGGCCGCCAGCCCTACACCAGCAAGAACACGGCGCGAGACAACGACATCCTGGCCGTGCTGACTTTCGGCGAGGGCTATCACAACTTCCACCACCTGTTCGAATACGACTACCGTAACGGCATCAACTGGTGGCATTACGATCCTACAAAATGGCTGATCCGGACCATGAGCTGGCTGGGGCTGGCCACCCGGCTGCGTACCTGCCCGCAGGAAAGGATAGAGCAGGCCAGGCTGGAACGCCGGCTGGAAATCACCCGCCAGAAAATACTGCGCCGGCAACAGAATGCCGATACCGAACAGTGGCTGGCCCTGCTGCACAGCGAATACGAGCGTTTGCTGCACCAGCTCAAGGATTACTATCAGGCCCGTAAGTCATTACTGGATATAAAGAAAAAAGCGGCCCGCTGCAAATATGAAGAGCTGCGGCTCAGGCTCAGCTGCGACGAATTGAAGGCCGCCTTCACCACCCAGCGGCGCAACTGGCTGAAGCTGACCACCCAGTTTGCCTAAAGCATAAGGCGGGATCTTCCCGCCTTATTTTTTGCTGAAAAAGACGGTCATGCCCCGTTCATTCCCTGCCCCAGCCAAATCTCTTTGACAAAAACTCTGCAAAACACCATAGTCTTCGCCATTTTTAACCGACGACAACTGTATTGTTATCTTTACAGTCAGCAGGAGCAGCAAAACGTGGAAGCAAGGGCACAGTTCAGCAGCAAGCTGGGATTCGTAATGGCCGCCGCCGGCTCGGCCATTGGCGTGGGCAATATCTGGGGCTTCCCCACCCAGGCGGCCAGCAACGGCGGCGGGGCCTTTCTGCTGGTCTACCTGTTGTTTATCTTCCTGCTCGGCTATCCCATGCTGGTAGCGGAAATCACCATCGGCCGCCATGGCCAGGCCAGCCCCTTCCGCGCCCTGCAACAGCTCACCGGCAACCCGGCGGGTAAATTCATCGCCGGCCTGGTGGGGCTGGCGGCGGTGGTGACCGTGAGCCTGATCTTCACCTTCTACGCCATCGTGTCCGGCTGGTTCGTCGCCTATGCCCTGGAGCCCCTGGCCAGGCTAACGGGCGCCAACGAGTCGGCGGATTGGCTGACCGGTTTTTCCACCTCCCGCAACCTGGTGTTCACTCTGCTGTTCGCCCTGCTCAGCCTCTGTGTGGTCAGCCGCGGGCTGGAAAAGGGCATCGAGAAATGGTCGCGTCGGCTGATGCCGCTGCTGCTGATCATGCTGGTACTGCTGACCGGCTATATGCTGCTGCAACCGGGCGCCGGCGCCGGACTCCAGGCCTACCTGGTCCCGGACTTTTCCCGGGTATTGCACGGTGAGGTACTGATCGGCGCCCTGGGACAGAGCTTTTTCTCGCTCTCACTGGGCGCGGCGGTGATGATGCTCTACGGCTCCTACCTGAGCCGCCAGGCCAGTATTCCGGCCCTGGCCGCCCAGGTCACCCTGCTGGACACCAGCGTCGCTTTCCTGGCCGGCTTGCTGATCCTGCCCGCCATGTATGTGGCCCAACACAACGGTGTGGCCATCTTCGCCGAAGACGGCAGCCTGCTCAGCTCCGATACCCTGGTGTTCTCGGTGCTGCCGGCGTTATTCGAAACCATGGGCCAGGCCCAGTACCCGGTGGCCTTCGCCTTCTTCGTGCTGATGATAGTGGCAGCGCTGACCTCCGCCATCTCCATGCTGGAGGCACCGGTATCCCTGGCCATGGAGTCCACCGGCCTGTCCCGGATCAAGGCCACCTGGCTGATGACCGGCCTCTGTACCTTGATTAGTGCGGTGATAGTGTTTCATTTTGGCAGCCTGTTTGGACTGGTAATTACCCTCACCACCCAGTATGCCCAGCCCCTGGTCAGCCTGTGTATTACCCTTTATGCGGGTTGGGTATGGCAACGCAACAAGGTGCTGGCCGAACTGAAGTCAGGCAACCCCGATCTGGAACAAGGGCTGTTCTGGAAGATCTGGCCTTGGTATGTGCGCCTGGTGTGCCCGGTTCTGGTACTGGTGGTGATCATCCAGTCGATGGGCAACTGACAGCACAAGGGCCGCATCGCGGCCCTTGTTATTAGTGGGTTATTCCGCCGGCGCTACTCAGGCCAGCCGCCAGACGGGGACCCTGTTCTTCGTCCGCCAGCGCCAGCAGGAAGGCATATTCCCGGGCCAGCTCACGGTAGGACTCAAACCGACCGGACTTGCCACCGTGGCCGGTGTCCATATCACAGTGCAGCAGCAGCAGGTTGTCGTCGATCTTCATCTCCCTGAGCTTGGCCACCCACTTGGCCGGCTCCCAGTACTGAACCTGGGAATCATGCAGGCCGGTAGTCACCAGCATATGGGGATAAGCCTGAGGCTTGACCTGATCGTAGGGGCTGTAGGACTTCATGTAGTGGTAATACTCGGGCTCTTCCGGATTACCCCATTCATCGTACTCACCGGTAGTCAGCGGGATAGACTCGTCCAGCATGGTGGTCACCACGTCCACGAAGGGCACCGCGGCCACCACGCCTTTGAACAGATCCGGCTCCATATTGATGACCGAGCCCACCAGCAGGCCGCCGGCGCTGCCACCGGAGGCAAACACCCGCCCCTTGTCGCCATAGCCCTGCATCACCAGATCTCGGGTCACATCGATAAAATCATTGAAGGTGTTCTGCTTGCTGAGCAAGCGGCCCTGCTCGTACCAGTCGCGCCCCAGCTCTTCGCCACCACGCACATGAGCGATGGCGTAAACGAAGCCCCGGTCGAGCAGACTCAGCCGGGAGCTGCTGAAATCCGGATCCATGCTGGCACCGTAGGAGCCATACGCATAAACCAGCAGCGGATTGCTGCCGTCCTGCTTGAACCTGTCGGCCCGGTACACCAGTGACACCGGCACTTCGACACCGTCCCGAACCTTGACCCACAGCCGCTCGCTGCGGTACTCGTCGGCATTGAACCGCTCGCCCACGTACTGCTGCTTCAGTTCACGCCGCTCCTGGGTATCCATGTTCACTTCATAGGTAGTGACCGGCCGGGTCATGGAGGAGTAACCGTAACGCAACCAGGGGGTCTCGGCCTCGGCATTGGCCCCCAGCCAGGTCACGTAAGCGGGATCATCGAGGCGGATTTCATGCTCGCGTCCGTCCCGGCGGTGGATCTGGCGCAGATGCACCAGCCCCGCACGGCGTTCTTCCAGCACCAACCAGTCACGGAACAGGGCAAATCCTTCGAGCAACACCTCTTCACGAGCCGGGATCAGCGGCTGCCACTGGTCGAGGGCGCCCTCTTTGGCCAGGTAAAGGCCGAAGTTGGCGCCGTCCTTGTTGGAACGCACATAAAATTGCCCCTGGTAGTGTTCGAGGTCGTATTCATGACCGCGCGCTCGGGGCAGGAACACCCGGGCCGGCGTGTCCGGCGCGTCCGCCGGTACCAGGCTGATCTCGCTGGACAGCGTATTCCAGGCACCGATAACGATGTAATCCTCGGAGCGGCTCTTGTAAATGCTGGTATAGAAGCTGCTGTCACGCTCTTCATACACCAGCACGTCTTCACTCTGGGCGGTACCCAGGACATGACGATAAACCTGGTAAGGAAGCAGGGTGCTCTCGTCCTGTTTCACATAGAACAGGGTCTTGCCATCGTTGGCCCACACCAGGTTGCCGGAGGTGTTTTCCAGCACTTCCTCGTAGAATTCGCCGGTTTGCAGTGACTTGAAGCGGATCTGATACTGGCGGCGAGACACGAAGTCTTCGGCAAAGGCCAGGGTCTGCTGATCCGCGCTGACCGCCAACTGCCCCATGCCATAGTAGCTGTGTTCCCCGGCACGTTCGTTGCCGTCCAGCAGCACTTCCACCCGCTCGGGCTGGCCGTCGGGGTAGCGCTCGACGATGGCGTACTCCTGGCCCTGCTGGTAACGGGTCTGATACCAGTAACCTTTCTTCAGGTAGGGCACGCTGTTGTCGTCCTGGCGAATGCGGGCCACCATTTCCTGGAACAGGCTCTCCTGGAGCTCGTTCAGCGGAGTAAGCACTTGCTCACTGTAGCGATTTTCCTGCTCCAGGTAGGACAGCACTTCGGGGTCTTCCCGCTCGTCGTCCCGCAACCAGTGGTAGTTGTCCACCCGGAGGTCATCGTGGTTGAGCAGGATATGAGGGATCTTTTTGGCAACCGGAGGTTTTATTTCCAAGTCAGTACCTTTGGCATAGGGTTTGGCACAAGCCACCCATGCTAACATCAAGCAAAGCCTAACCCTATTGCGCACACGGTGCTCCTTCATCTTTCTGCACAAAAAGTGCACAAATATTAACCGGGAAAGATGAAGCTGACCAAGAAATTTGATGAAAACTGCGAGGAAACGCAGTACAAAAGTCCGAATGGAGCCGGATTACCCGGCTCCGACCAGAGAAGTAACTACTTACGTCGCCAGCTGCCGTCGGCCAGCTGGACATACTGCCCGCTGGGAGTGCGTTCGATATTCAACTGCCCGGCCCGGCTCTGCACCACGGTCAGGCTGGTACCGGTACGCCGGGCGATGTCCTGGTAGTTTTCCAGCCGCTTGCGATTGATATCGTTCACTATGGCATTGACCTGGGCATTGCTCTGTACCGCCCCCACCAAGCCGTTCTGCTGCTCGCCGATCAACCCCTGTTGCTTGGCCTGCTGCAGGTCCAGGGCCCACACCGACCAGCTCAGGGTTGCCGCCAATATAAAAGCCAACCACCGCATCTCAACCCCCTTAGAACAGGTCTTTCTCTTGTTCAAACAATTCTTCCAGCTCCCGGTCGATCCGGATCCGGATTTCGTGGTCCACCTTCACGTTCAGGTTGACGGTGATGGGTTTGTCCGGCACCACCACCTCCACCCGGGGCGTGCAGGCGGTCAGCAATAACAGGCTGATCACCGCTGCAGGTTTTATCATTTACTTACTCTCCCCCTGTAAGCGTACCGGCAACCGTTCACTGAGATCCCGGGCAAAACGCAAGCTTGCCAGCAACTGTAACAGGTTTTCCTCATGGTGATAATTGAAGTTCACCGGGTGCATCCGCCCCATTACCGGCGCCTGCCCCTGCAGCCGGCTTTCGATCACCGCCTCGCCGTCGGGTGCCATGGAAATCTCTGCTTCCAGCCTATCGTAGCGTAAATCGCTGAGCAGGCCGAGGGTCAGCCCCAGGGTCAGATTACTCGCCCCCGAGGCCAGCAGATCCTCACCAGCCTGGTAGGAAATCCAGCCGCCCTCACTATGGGCCCGGCCGCCGGTCACACTGAAGCCTCGCTCGAAGGAAAAGGGCAGGCGGCCGTGGAGCCGGCCATTGCCGGTAAGGCCGCTGACGGCGGTGTAACCGAGGATCTGTTCCAACGAGATATCACTGAAATGCATCTCCCCGCTGGGTGCGGCAGCCAGCGCCATGGGCGACAGGGCCAGTTGGCCACCGAGCGCCCGGGCCGTCAGCCCGGACAACCAGGGCATGCCTTGCCGCAATTGCACCGCGCCATGAATATCGGTGATGGGGACGCCAATATCCAGCAGCGCCACCGTCAGGCTATTGGTGCCGACCGTCTGCAAGGAGCCCCGCCGCCATTGCAGATTGAGCCGGGCCGCCATCTGCTCGGCCAGCATGTCCCGGTAACTCAGTTGCCCTTCCCGCAGCACCAGCCCGGCAGTGACCGGCCGGGTGGCATCCAGCAGATCTGGCGCTTCTAATGATAAGACCAAGTTGCCGGCTGCCGGTTCCACCCCCACCGGCAATGCCAACCAGCCGGACAGCCATTGCCAAAGCCCGGCGAGAGGCAGGGACTGTTCTGGCACCCTCAGCGCCAGCCCCTCGTCATAGTGCCAGCTCCCCAGCAACCGCAGCGCCGGGCCCAGCTCCAGCGTCAGGCTGCCCCGGCGCTCGTCCCCGGCCGAGGTCCCCAGGATGAGGGCCGCCTCGGGCAATGCCTGCTCCCCCCAGCGCCCTTGCTGCCAGCTCAGCCGGGCCTGCCAGGGGCCATCCAGATACTGGATCCCGACCGGAGCCAGCTCCAGGGTGCCGAGCTCCAGCTCCTGCCAGCCCAGCTGCGGGATCTGCAACCGGGATCCGGGTTGCAGTTGCCAACCCGCTTCCCCTTCGATGGCCGCCAGCCGTAGTTGCCAACTGCCCGACAACGGCGCCGGTAATACGCCTCCGACGGCCAGTGTCAGCTCCTGCCCGGGCTGCCAGCCGCCGCTCAAGGTCAGACTGTGGCCGAATTCGGGGGCCAGCAGGTTGCCGGGAATCTCCCCTTGCCAACGCCACCCCTGCTGCTCCGGCAACAGGGCCAGTTTGACGTCACCGGAAGCGGTCTGCCACAGGATGTCCAGGTGTTGCTGCCGGTGACGCAATTCGGCCGTGCCGGTCGTCACCCCACTGGGCAGATAGAGGGTGAGTTCCTCGACCCGGAAATCGATGGGCGGCAGGGTGAGCAGCAAGGAGAGGGCATCGCTCTCGCCTTCGGCGCCGCTGTCGCCGCTGCGGGAGCAGGTCAGATCCAGGCTGAGCCGCGCCAGCCGGCCCTGCAGCTGCCCCTGGTCCAACACCAGCGACAGCCCCTCGGCCTGCTCGCGCGGGCAGGCCGGCACCTGGGCCCGGGCCAGGGTGGCCTGGGCACTCAACCACTCGGGCAGCCATTGCGCCGACACGACGCCGGACATCAACAGCAAACAGCAGCCTAACAGTTGTCGCATTCCCATCGCCTTTACCGGATTCAATCGTTACTCTAATCAAATCAGCTTGCGTCACCCTGTACAACCATTAAGCTGAAGCCAAAAGGGGGTAAATGTCATGGATAAAATCGTTCTCTGGGGCATTATCGCCATCGCCACCCTGGTGATAGGCCGGCAGCTGTATACCCACTTTTATAATAGCGGCCAGCCCCAGCACAGCCTGAAGGTGGCGGTGGCCCACAAGCACACCCGGGAGTTCATGGGACGCACCAGCAAGGAAAAGACCGAGTTGCCGCCGCCCCGGGTGGATTACTATGTGAGTTTCCGTCCCCTGGCCGGCGGGGATGAGCGGGAATTCAAGGTCAGCGAGCACCTCTACGAACAACTGACCAAGGAAGCCACCGGCACCCTGGTGTTCCAGGGCAGCCGCTTTATCGCTTTCGAGCCCGATGAAACTATCCTGGATAACGATTGAACACCGAGGTATTCCCCTGTTCATCGAAGCTCAGCACCTCGTAGGGGGTACCGGGAATGTCCATGCCCGGCGCACTCTGGGGCATGCCGGGAATGGCCAGGCCGCGCACCGCCGGCTTTTGCTCCAGCAGTTGCCTCACGTCCGCCGCCGGCACATGGCCCTCGATAACATAGCCGTCGATAAAGCCGGTATGGCAGGATGCCAGGCCGGGCTTGAGCCCCGCCTTGCTCTTGATTGGCGCCATGTTGTCGGTATTGATCACCGCGATCTCGAAACCGGCCTCCTCCATATGTTCGATCCAGTGTTGGCAGCAGCCGCAGGACTCGGACTTGTACACCGTCATCGGCGCCGCCAGCACGGGGCCGGCCAGCAGGGCCCCCGCCAGGCCATAAAACCATTTTTTCATCGCAGTTACCTCGGTAATTGAATGTGATTAGACCGGATTCTGGCCTCAAGGTTAACAGCCGAGGCGGCGGCTACCTTGATCTTCCTCAGTATTCAGGGCGGCGGCAAACCGGTATGCTGTTACTATTTAGCCATCTTATTGTCTTTTTTGGAGTTATTATGTCTTACCTGGCCGTCAAACACGCCCATATGATGTTTGCCCTGATCAGTATAACCCTGTTCATGCTGCGCGCCTGGCTGGCGGTACCTTCCCCCGCCCGTATCAACAACAAGGTTCTGAAGATACTGCCCCATGTCAACGACACTCTGCTGCTGCTGCTGGGCATCTGGCTGGCGGTGCAGATCAAGCAGATACCCTTCGACAACAGTCCCTGGCTTACCGCCAAGGTGATCGGCCTGGTGCTTTATATTATCGTCGGCACCATCGCCATCAAACGTGGCAAGACCCGGGGCCAGCGCCTGGGCGCCGCCCTGGCAGCCATCGCCATCTTCGCCTATATCTACGGCGCGGCGGTCAGCAAGTCCCCGCTGTCCTGGCTGGCGTTGTAAGCAAGCTGAGAGGCCGACATGCCAGCCTCGGACTACCGATACACCTTCGGATTACTCTGTTGTCACTCCCGCTAAGGCGGGAGTCCAGTGTAAGATGTCATGGTTCTCCGCCTTCGCGGGACGACTGCTGTTGAACAGCAATACCGGAGGGAGAATTGCCAGCTAAAAATAGGATGCTGGGCTTTATCAACAGACAGCGGCCGATATTCCGGCTTCTCGGCTCACCGACTCAGGGCAGCTGCACCGGAAATACCGGAAACTCGCCCAGCTGCAGCCAGTTCCACTCGCCTTCCTGATAAAGTCCGTTGGCTGAGCGCGGATCCAGCATCAGCGCGGCCAGGGGCGCCAGCGGCTGGGCCATGGGCACCAGCAAATCTCCGGGTTGCAGGGTGACCTTCACCTCTTCGCTCCTTACCCTGGCCTGCACCTTCTCCCGCACGCCGGGCCTGGCCTTGGGCTGGGGCAGCAACTGCTCGATCACCAGCCTTTCCGCCACCAGCTCCCGTGGCTCCCTCACCGTCTCGAAAGTGATATGGTGCCGGCCCAGCCAGTCTGCCATACGCTCCCGCTCCCGGGTCACCGCATAGGCCTCGGCCAGCCGGATCGGTTCCCGGGTGACGATGGCGTCGTGGTTGCGAAAGCGGTGCTGTGCCTTGTGACCGTCGGCGAAGCGCACCAAAGGCAGGCTCACCTCGGGCTCGTCCCGGTTTACATCGAAGCTCACCCCCATCCACAGGGTATGGCCGTCCCCGGTGTCGGACTGCCACTGCTGCCGGGCCCGGCGCGACAGGCTCACCAGCTGTTCGCTCTCGTCCGCCACCAGTTCCAGCATGGTAACGATGCTCAGGTGCTGCTTGCGCACCCGTTCGGCGATATTGCGCGGCGTAGGGTAAGTGCCGTCTTTATTATCCAGCCGATTTTCCACCAGGATGGAGACACGTCCCTGCATGGCCGCATAATTGCGCAAGTTGGTGATGCCCAGGCCGCCGCGGGCCACCGACTGGTTGATATCGGTGATCTCGCCCCGGTAGCGTACCGCCGCCAGGCCTGCCGACGACACCCGCTCGATCAGGGCCGGCAGCAATTGATGCTCGGTGTAGTCGCGAAGCGGGCCGTCGATATTGGGGTTGTTGCCCATGTCGAACTGGGCCTCCACGTCGGTCATCCAGCCCTGCTCCCCGGTCAGCACCCGTTTCCAGATGCCGGACTCGTGGGCGTCGTACACCACGTCCGGGTCGAAGGTATGCAGCGCATTCACCAGCAACCGGGTTTCCCCGGCGTTGAGCGCCACATAGTCGATATTGGTGTTGTCGTCGTTGGCGTTGTGGCGGGTAGAGAGATCCCGCCCGTCCGGGTTGGCCATGACCACCAGCACCAGGTTGAGCCTGCTCAGCAACGCCGGGTGTTCGCCGGCAATCAGCTCCCGTGCCAGTTGCTGGACCGCTTCGGCGCTGGAAGGCTCGTTGCCGTGCTGGGAGCCGAAGATCATCACCGTCGGCTTGTCCGCCTCGGCGGCGAATTCCCGCAGAAAGGCCGGCGATCCGGACATCAGCAGCGCCTCTATCGGGCGGCCCCCGGCCGAGGTGCCGAGCGACACCAGGCGGGCCTTGGGCGAGCGTTCAGCCAGCTCCGACAGGTAGCGGCTGATGTCGCGACTGGTGGGCAAGGTCAGAAATTTCCCGCTTTCAAAAGGGGTAGGAGGCACAGGCTGGGCCCAGGCCAGGCTGCTGCACAGCAGCAGAAAACTCAATAAAATCTTCATGACTCTCCGGGTAAGATGTTTTTATTTCAACTACTTATAGTCGCATGAACGGAAAAAAGGCAAATGTCATTTAGCGTCAGGATCAGACCGAAAAACCAGGGTTGTAGAAAAATGGCGACAGTCAGCGGCCAAAAAGTTGCGACAGAACTTGTCACAACCTGAGCCTAGGATAGAATCATCCCAAGCAAGAGGGCATAACCATGAGTAAGAAACTGCTGAGACAATTGACCCTGGCGCGCTGTGTTCCTTATCGTCCATACAAGCTGACCGCTCGCCAGCTGCAAGAAAAACTGGAAGAAGAAGGCATTCAGGTCAGCCTGCGCACGGTACAGCGGGATCTGGAAGAGATGTCCGGCATGGGCCTGTTCGATCTCACTTCCGACGATCGCAGCAAGCCCCATGGCTGGTGCTTCGAACGCAATGGTTTGAACGATTTCGCCAACTTTATGCCGCTCAGCCTGGCCATGGCCCTGAAAACCTGGAACGACCAGGCCGCCGATCTGCTGCCGGCCAGCGTGCTGAGCGAGCTGAATCCCATTATCGACAAGGCCAGCCAGGTCATAAAAGACAGCCAGAGCGAGCTGGCCAGCCGCTGGATGGAAAACGTGATACAGCTGCCCAGGCCGTTCCCGGGCAGCCCGGAGATGCGACGGGCCACCACCATTCGCGACGCCCTGTGGCGCGGCCGCAAGTTCAGCGCCGAGATCAAGCGGGTGATCAAGGGCCGCACCGTCTGGCTGCGCTACGAGCAGGTCAATCCACTCGGTATTGTCAGCCGCAAGGATGGCCCCATGTTGCTGTGCACCGTATCGGACATGGACCCCAAGATCTACGGCATTCCGTTCGAGCACGTTAAAGAAGTGGAACTGACCACTCGCCCTGTCACCCAGCCGAGGGAATTCAGCGTCAACAAGCTGATCCGCGAAAAAGGCTACCAGGAAGAGGCGGAGACCATCCATTTCGTGGGCCGGATCACCAACCCGAACCGGGCCATACTGGAAGACTCCATTCCGGGCAACAACCCCAGGTTGACCCGCTACGACAAGCAGAGCATGATGGTGGAAACCGACGTGAAAGATTCACCCGAATTTCGCCGCTGGCTGACCGATATGGCGGGCAAAGTCGAAGTACTGGCACCGGAATCACTGAAAAACCGCTGATTCATCACGATATATTGACCCCGGGGGCTGACTGGTTCAGCCCTTTTGTTTTTCCACGGAGTACCGGATGAGCGATCTCCTTTTTGAACCGACCGAACCGGATTGCGATGCCATTCATATCCGCGTGATCGGCGTGGGCGGTTGCGGCGGCAATACCGTCAACCTGCTGGCCGAAGCGGCCCTGCCCCAGCATGTCAACATCATCACCATGAATACCGATGCCAAGGCCCTGCAACAAAGCCGGGTCGATACCCTGCAACTGGGCAAGATCCTGACCCGGGGCCTGGGCGCCGGAGCCGAGGCCGAGGTGGGCCGCCGCGCCGCCGAAGAGAGCCTGGCGGATATCCGCAACCAGCTGAAAGGGGCCGATCTCTGCTTTATTACCGCCGGCATGGGCGGCGGTACCGGTACCGGCGCCGCCCCGGTGGTCGCCCAGGTGGCCCGCGAGCTGGGCATCATGACGGTGGCCATCGTCACCCGTCCCTTCGGTTTTGAAGGCAGGAAACGCGCCCAGGCGGCGGATCAGGGGCTCGAGGCGCTGGCCGAGCATACCGACGCCCTGCTGGTGCTGCCCAACGACTACCTGCTCAAGGTGCTGGGTGCCCGCACCCCGTTGCTGGCCGCCTTCAGCGAAAGCAGCAAGGTGATCCAGAATGCGGTCAAGGGACTGGCGGACATCATCGGCCAGACCGGCCTTATCAATATCGACTTTGCCGACGTGCGTACCATCATGCGCCAGCAGGGCAAGGCGGTCATGGGCATCGGCCTGGGCAAAGGCGAAAACAAGGTGGAAGACGCCACCCTGCAGGCCCTGAACAACCCGTTGCTGGAAAAAGTGGAGCTGGAACGAGCCCGGGGCGTGCTGCTCAATGTGGTGGCCTCCATGGACATCGGCCTGGACGACTTCCAGAAGATCGGCGATCGGGTGGCGGAATGCGTCGGCACAGACGCCACGGTAGTGTCCGGCATCAGCCTGGACCCCAACCTGACCGACAGCATCCAGGTCACCATGATCGCCACCGGTATCCAGCCGCCCAGGGAGACCATAGCTCCATCCAAAACCCAGGAGCGGCCGGCACAGCCCACGCTCGAATCCACCCCCCAGGGGCTGGATATCCCCGCCTTCCTGCGCCAGCGGCAGCAATAAAAGGAGTAGTATGCACCCTCTCGCCCTGCTGGCCGCCACCCTGTTGCTGGTGGCCTGCAGCACGCCAGAACAACCGGTGCCGGGTCGTGATCGTGACAACCACGGCTGTATCCCCAGCGCAGGTTACCAGTGGTCGCCACTGGCCGACCAGTGCCTACGGTTATTTGAGCAGGCAGTCCGTTTGAATTCGACCGACAGCAGCCAGACCGGCAGCGCCTTTGTGTTGTTCAATGCCGATCAAAGCCTGGCCGAGCTGACCCTGCCAAGTGGCGAGCAGATCCGGCTGAGCCGGCAAGGAAATGAGGGCGACTGGTCCTGGCAGGGGGGCATCTACCAACTCTTCCCCTGGAAGGGTTATGTGCTCAAGTCCGGCGATCAGGTGCTCTATCACGGTGATCGCTAGAACGGATAACCCCTGATGGCCCTGGCGATGGACCAAACCAAAACCCCGTTGCTTGCAACGGGGTTTTGTCATGCTGGCAGGTCGTGCTGGCGTGCGGCTCAGTTACCCAAAGTGGCAAACAGACTTTGCTCCAGACTGCCGCGGGAGACGCAGACCGGCTTGATGGAAGGGGCAGGAATACGTTCACCCGAAGCTTCGACAAAGAACAGCTCGGTGTAGCCCTTGACATTGGCGGTGGCCACGCTGTGGTTGCCACTCTGGGTGATGATCAGGCTGATCTGCAGGTTGGGGTTGCCCAGCGCCACTCTGGAGCCCATGGTGCCGCAATCCAGCCACGCCAGACCATCGGCCGAGTTCTCGACACTGGCCGTCATCAGACCGGCGCCGCGCTGGCTGTTCTCAATGTGCAGGCCCTGATCGCGAAACCACTTCTCGGCACGGGCCCATACCAGATCCCCGGGGATCGCCATCTCCTGGGTTTTATTGGTTGCCTTGGCCACCGGGGGATAATAACGGTACTGCTCTCCCCCCTTGTCATCACCGGCACACCCCACCACCAACAGCGCCATGACACCCGCCACTATTTTTTTCATCTTGTTTTCTCTCGTCCATTCACCTGGCCATCGGCCAACCGGCGAACATTATCGCCGTTACGACGAATTCTGTCAGCAACGATGCGTACCCCCCCTTGTCCGGCCGCGACCTCTTGGTCGAGCGAGCCTTTGTCCGGGAAACCGGGCTGACGGAGCCAGCAGTCAGGAGAATTTCAGGCAAGAAAAAGGGCAAGCCGGTAAGGCTTGCCCGTCATGAAGAATACCAGTTGATTATCCGGGTCACCAACCCAGATAACTGAACTTCGAAAGCAATCTAGGGTCTCGGGTGATATTAAATCGCTAAAAATCGTAAAAACCCAGCATTGATTATTCAATGTTTGATATCGCTCGCGTTATTGGTGCACCCGGCCATGAAAGCGTGAGGCCTCTCACACTGCCAGTTCCAAATCCACCCATACCAGACGGTGATCCGAACTGGCTCCACGCTCCGGCCAGCCCCTTCTATTCCAGAACAGGCTCGCCTGTGAATGCGTCGGCACCAACCAGTAAACCCCGCTGGCCAGGGCTCGCAGAGTGCGGCCTGGCAGCACATAGTCGAGTCTCAGCCCCTGGCTGTGGGTCCAGTAACGAGGCGAGCCCCGGCGCTCTCCTATTCCTTTCAGGGCAAAACCGCCCCGGGAACCAGGCCGCAATCGCCCCAGGGCCACGCAGCGGTTCAACGCAGGATCGGCCAGCAGCGCCTGAATGCCGCCACGGAAGCCATCACCATCCAGGGGATCGGCGTTCAGATCCCCCAGGATCACAAAATCGGCCCCGCCGGGCAGGCCGCCCCGTCGCCCGGCGTCGTCGACCAGATAGCCCCCACATCCCGGACGGATGTAGTCGTGCCACAGCCGCAGCTCATCGTGGTTTCGGCAGCTGTTGCGTCGCTCGGGGCCTTCGTCGATGGGCGGTGCCGGATGGCAGGCCAGCAGGTGCAGCACCCGACCATGGGGCAGCCGTACCGGCAGGTCGAGATGATTCTTGGACGACAGCGGCAACGCCTCGAGCGCCGCCGGGGAATAGTAGGATCCGGCCTCGGTCCGGGGCAGCCGGGCATGGGGCATGTCTCGCCACCGGAAGCGACGAAAGCTGCGCGCCTGCTCCACCAGCAGCGGATAACGGGACAACAGGGCGAACCCGTACTGGCCGTGGAAGGTGCCAAAACCGAGGCCGTCCTCGGGCAGGCGGGGCTCGGCCTCCCCGCTCAGGGACACCGGCGCCAACAGGCCGGTGTTGGTGGGCGCCAGGTAAGAGTAGGGATAATCAATGCCATGTTCACCCGCGGCCAGATAGCGCTCGCAAAAAAGCCGCAGGTGGCCGTCGTCCCGACCTTCACCGTCATGGTCGAATTCGTTCAGCAACACCACATCCGGCCTGAGCCGTTGCAGGATACGAGCGATATTCCGCAGTTGGGTACTGCCCTCCCCGGCGATTTCGGCCGCCAGTTGCCCGGGCTGACGGCGATCCAGGGCCACATTAAAGGTGGCAATACGTATTTTTATGGAAGGAGTCATGGGGGCTACTTGCCTTTACCGCTCAAACTGTCATCATCTTGGCTTTAACAGCTGTTTTTCAGGGAGGAAAACAATGTTTAGCATTTTGGTCATCACCTCGGCGGCGCTGTTCGGCCTGCTGTACCTGCTGCGCCGCCGGCAGGAAAGCTTCTGCATCGCCATCGAAGGCATTCATCTTAATGTAAAACGCGGCCGGCCGCCTCAGGCACTGCTGCGCCATTGTCAGCAACTGGTGCAGGATGCCCGCACCCTCAAGGGAACCATCCGGGGCGTGAAAAAAGGCGGTGGTGTGATACTCAGCTGTTCCCGCAGCATCCCCGCCTCCTACCGCCAGGATATCCGCCTGTTTTGGCAACATCAGCTGTAGGCCAGGTCGAAAAACAAGCATAAACGGCTGGCAACGCCTCTTTCCGGCCGGCACCCCCGCGGAAATTCCCCATGCCCTCTTGACCTGAACGCTATTTCCCGCTTTGCTGGGGCATACCGTTCAGCATGAGGCAAAGTCATGAAATTGTACCCCCTGTTGCTCTGTGGCCTGCTGGCCGCCTGTGCCGGCCAACCGCCCGCAGAGCAGACCAAGGCACCACAACCCACCAACGAAAGCGGTGAACCGCAGGAAATCGTGCCCAAGGGCGAATTTACCCAGATAGATATCAGCCGCTCCCAGCAGGTGATGGACGCCATCACCGGCGGCAAGGCCGACACCATTAACGAGGTACTGCAAAGCCCGAACGACTATGCGCCACCGGTGCTGTACCTGATCTCCGCCATCATGTTCGACAACGACTACCAGGATCAGGGCACCTTCTGGTATTACACCGCCCAGCTCAGGGCGCGCAGCGATGCCAACAAATCCGGTGACAACTCGACCCATGGCGCCGTCAGTCAACTGAACCAGCATTTCGGCGCGCGCATCAATCCCTATGCTCTGAGCAATCCGGACCGGCTGCAGGCCATCGTCAACCAGGTACTGGAGTGGGACAGCCAGCAGGACCGCAATTACGATCCTCGCTGGATAGCCCTGCAGGGCAAGGATGTGGTGAGTGAAACCAAGGTGAATTTTGCGCCTCGGGACAAATGGGCAGAAATCGACGCCCTCACCCGCAGCCAGTATCGGCAAGGGCTGGAGCAGGCCCTGGCGGAGCTGCGTCAGCAACGGTCCGAATAACCGCGGCAGGCGATCGATGTCACAACATCCCGGTCTTTACCGGGATGTTTTATTTTGGGACCTTAATGGAAATCTTCGCCACACATGACTCCGGGCGGCGATTATGGTAGACAACTTAAGCATTAACTTAAATAACAATAACGCTCAGTCTGAATGATTCCGCAGCCACCAACTATCACAGGAGAGCCTGTTTTATGAGCACACCACGTCACCCCCAGGTCAAGGTCTGGGACTGGTCCATCCGTTTTTTTCACTGGAGTTTGCCGGTTCTGCTGTATCTGCTGTGGCACTCCGCCGGCGAGGATCTGGACCGGCACATGCTGTTTGCCCAACTGATGCTGGGACTGTTGCTGTATCGCATTATCTGGGGCTTTATCGGCACTCCCTATGCCCGCTTCAGCCATTTTGTCTATCATCCGGGGCAGGTTATCGCTTACCTGCGCGCGTCGTTCAGCCCGCAGAAACCGGTGTATCTCAGCCATAACCCCCTGGGCGGCATCATGGTGCTGGTGCTGCTGGGGACCTTGCTGTTCCAGGCCACCACCGGCCTGTTCACCACCGACGATATCTTCTACAACGGCCCCCTGTACGACAGCGTATCCCGTACCACCTCAGGCTGGATGACCCAGTGGCACAAGTCCTGGTTCTACGAGGGGCTGCTGCTGCTGGTGGGTCTGCATGTGCTGGCCATCGGGCTGTACAAACTGCGGGGGGAGAGCCTGGTCAAGGCCATGGTCACCGGCCACAAGGCGCCGAACGGTGGCCAGGTGGCCGACCTGCTGGAGCCCCGTCCCCAGACCTTCCCCTGGCTCCGGTTCGTGCCGGCGGTGGCTCTGGCCTATGGACTGGTGTGGATGATGTTCAACGGCCTTTAAAAAGAAGGAGCCTTTCTCGGCTCCTTCTTGGTATTTACTTGCGGTAGTCGTCGTGGCAGCTTTTGCAGCTCTGCATTACCTTGGCCACCACGGGACGGGCCTTGGCCGCATCGAAACCGGGCTGGCCGGACACCTCGATCAACTCCTGCAGGGAGGAGCCGAAGTTCTGGCCCTTGGCCCTGAAGCCGTCCATGTCGTTCCAGGCCTTGGGCAGCAGGTTGCTGCCGGTGACACCCTGGGTATCGGGGAAGTAGGTCTCACCCAACAAACCGGCTACATTGCCCATATTCAGGGCACGCTGGTGCAGCGCCTCGGCATCAAAGTCGATATCCCCCTTGGTCATGGCACCGATCACGCCAACCTGGGCACGCATTACCTGGTAGATGGATTGACGGTATTCCACCGCATCTTCCGGCTTGAACAGATTGGCCTGGGCAGCGACGGTGGTGGCAAACAGACCGGTAGCGGCGGCGATAATCAGCGTTTTCTTCAGCATTGCGGTGCTCCTGAGAGTGGTTATTGTCACGGGCAAATCGCACCCATCTTTTTATTAGCATTCAACGATATTACAGGGGGCCATGCAAATCCACCTCTTTGGAAGTATCCATGAGCCGGACTCCGCCCACACCATAGCACTGGAATGGCTCCCATTTTATGTCATCGAACGGAATATTCAGGCATTCTCCGGCACTCAGCCATGGAGAGGCCGACAGAAGAGCGCTACCCGGGCCGGGCTCAGCGCATGTCGAACAGCTCCTGGTGAAAACGGACACGGTCAAAGCCCCGGCCCTGCATTTCCCGGCGCAGCCGGTCGCCGAACTCGCGCGGGCCGCAGAACCAGAGCTCGCGCTCGGCCCAGTCCGGTACCAGAGTGGCCAGCCGCGCCATGGTCAGCGGCTCCTCGACCTCGGAGATCACCAGATGAAGCCGCACCCCGGCCTGCTCGGCCAGGCTGCGGACATGGCCGATAAAGCTGTCGGCGGGCGAGGCGGTGGCGTAGATAAAGTCGGCGTTCTCTTCCTGCCCCACCCGGGTCAGTTCCTCCAACCGCGCGATAAAGGGGGTTACGCCGATGCCGGCGGCCACCCACAACTGGCGTCGCAGGCCGGAAAAGGTGAAACGGCCATAGGGTCCTTCCAGGTTCACTTCCTGGCCGGAAGCCAGGGTGCGGGGCAAGCGGCGGGTATAGTCACCCAGGCCCTTGATACTGAAATGCAGTATGCCGTCATCCTGCCAGCCCGAGGCAATGGTAAAGGGATGGGGCGGTTCCTTATCCGCAAAGTCCACAAAGGCAAACTGGCCGGCCCGGTGACCGGGCCAGGCGGTACTGAGCTCGACACTGACATCCAGTACGTGATCGTCATGATGGTATTCGAGGGCAAGGATCCGGCCTACCGCCTTGCGTCCGTGGCCGATACGATGGAACAGCGACAAGGCCGCCGCCAGGGTGCCGCCCAGCAGCAGGGGGGCCAGCAACCACCCCACCGGCTCGGACCAGAATGAAGGCGACAGCAGCAGCACCGAATGAAACACCAGCAGCAGATATACCACCGCCATCAGCCGATGGACCCTGAAGAAACAGTGATAAGGGAAGCGCCGCCACAGCGCCAACCCGACCAGTAACATCAACAGGGTAAAAGCCCAGGGGCCCACCTCGGCGGCCATATGATGCCAGAAGCGCAGCAACCCTTCGTCCGGCCAGCTCCGACCCAGTTGGTGCGGACCTATCAGCAGTTGCAGTTTAACCAGTGCCGGCGGTCCCCCCCACAGCAGCCAGTGCCCCACCCCGGCCGCGACGCCGGCCAGTCCCAGCCAGCGATGCAAGCGGTAGTACTTGTCCAGCCCGCCCAGCCAGGCTTCCAGCTGCAACGGCCGGGCGGCCAGCATGACGGTAGCCGACAGCAGGCCGATAGCCAGGATGCCGGTAAACTCGAGCAGCAGTCGCCGCAATGGCCAGAACAGGGGCGCCAGCGCCCCGGGTGGCAGGCTGAGCAGCCAAGCCAGGCCGAACAACAGCACCAGGCCGCCCAGTATCAGCTTCAGTCGGTTCAGTCCCATGCCCCCCAGCCTCGACGCTTGTTCCCATGCCTCCTAACTATAGGCGTCGCTACGGCGACAGATGAAACCCCAGGGCGGCGACAAGGGAAGCTGTTGTCGGTCCTTGAACAGCCACATAGTTAGAGTACTACCCAAATTACCACCATAAAGAGCGATAATTCATCGATAAACCAGAAAAACCATCACACACCAAATCATCACGTCAGCAAAAACATCAAAGCCACTGCCAACACAAGCACCAGAAAAAACAGAACACAAGGAACCGAAGGCACTGCAATACGCCGCCAGAGCGAAAGCGACCATCACAGCAAAAGACAACGAAACTTGATTATTTTAACCCTAACCTTTAGGCTTGCTTTCATTGAACGGTCAATCAGCGAAAAATGTACCCATTGCACAAGCTTCAAACGTGACCATTCCTGAATCATAGAGAAAGAAGTGTTGAGCGTCCTTTCAGTCTTTAACTATCGCAATCGGTGGCGCCGCCGCCGGCCCCGCGATACTTAAGGCCTGACTTGCACCTCACATTGTTGCTCGGAGCACGAACGAGGGAGATGTCTGGTACAGCTAAGCCGACCTTCCGCGCCAGGGGCGCGAAGCGGCGGAGCGTACAGGGATGTATTTATAGCCTGTCGGCGTGCTCTACCAGTCAGCTTCCGGATACTCCGGCTCTGCCAACAATGGTACGCAAGTGGACCGCTCCTGGTGTTGAACAACCAAAGGAGAAGTACCAGTGTCTGTTATCAATATGGAAATAAACGGAGGGGTTAACCCATGACCGCTCTGTTGTCTGCAGGGATCCTGTTTACCTTTGCCGCCATCGCCCTGGTGCTGTACAAATGGGGCAATATCCGCTGTGTCGGCGTGACCCCGGTGCGCACCTTCACCTTTATCGCCATCCTCTTCACCTCGGGGCTGGACGTGGGCCTGATCATGTTTCCGCTGACCGAGTTCGCCGGCTACGCGGATCTGGCCGCCAGCCCGGAATACGGCTTTGCCAACCCCCTGGCCATCGAGTTCGGCTTCTGGGGCTTTCTGATCTGGGGCTTCTACTTCCTCACCTGTTTCTACTTCTGCGTCATCGAGCCCCGGGTCGGCTTTTTCGAACTGCCGCTGGTCAAGCTGATCAACAACGTGGTCATCGTCGGTACCTGCGCCTTTACCGCCTTCCTGCTGCTGAGCAACCTGCCCTGGTACGTACCCGGCCTGGGCGACGGTGAAACCATAGTGGCCAGTTTCTACCTGATCGTACTGCTGGTGATCGCCGCTTCGGTCTATTCCAGCACCAGCCTGCGTTATGTGAAGATCCTGAGCCTCGGCACCAGTTGGCTGTTTCTCGGCCTGATCGCCCTGATGTGGGGCGGCGCCTTTATCGGTAACGGCGGCATCGGCGAATTCGCCGGTACCTTTACCCTGGTGGGTGACTACTTCGGCCATATCCACCGCTTTGTGCTGCCCATCAACGACTACCATGAGTTCTATCTGTTCTGGTGGTTCTCCTGGAGCATCATGATCGGCCAGTTCACCGCCCGTTTCGTCGGCGGCCTGCGTACCTGGCAGCTGCTGACGGCCATGCTGGTGTTTCCGTCCATCGCCATCGCCACCTGGTTCAGCGTGCTCTACTACTACCACAGCAACGAACTGAGCACCGCCGGCTTCTACAACTGGGCCATGGTGGTGGTGGGCATCACCATGGTGGTGAACTCGCTGGATTCGTTAATCCGGCTGTATACCGACAACCTCAACCTCACCGTGTCCCGCCTGGGTCGGGTGCGCTACTTCGCCGCCAATCTGGCGGTGCTGTGCGGCCTGACCTTGCTGTTCCAGCTCGACTTCCTGCAGATACAATGGGTCGGCGCCCTGGTCATCGGCCTGTTCTTCGCCTGCGGCGCCTACATCGTCGCCAAAAAACGCGATACCGTGCTGGCGATAGCCGGTTCGCCCAAGGCCAACCGCATCGACTACCGCAAGATAGAACTGGCCAACTGAAGCAAAACGGCACCCACAGGTGCCGTTTTTATTTCAGGCCTCTCGCGTATCCGGCGGACCCACCCACATCAAGGGGTTGTACGCCACTTCCCACAAATAGCCGTCCGGATCGGCGAAATAACCGGAATAACCGCCCCAGAACACCGCCTGCCCGGGTTTGACCAGGGTGGCGCCGGCGGCCACCGCCTCCGCCAGCAGCGCATCCACCTCGGCCTGCGAGGCCAGGTTGTGGGCCAGGCTGAAACCGGCGAAACCCTTGCCTTCGGCGGACACACCCGCATCCTCGGCCAGGGCCTCGCGGCCGTACAACCCCAGCCAGCTGCCGTTCAGGTTGAAGAAGGCCACCGTGGGCGGCGATTCCAGCTGCGGCAGGCCAAGCGCCCGGTAAAAGGCCACGGCGCGGGCCAGGTCACGCACGCCCAGGGTAATCATGCTGATCCTTGGTTGCATCATTCCTCCTCAATAAAGTCCGGACAGGTGATCCAGCCAGCCCCATCCGGGGTCGAACAACAGCCATGCCAGCACGCCGACATTGGCGACCACCGACAACCAGAACACCAGTTGAAAGGAGGCTTTTCGCGACTTGTGCCTGAGCCTCCGTTGGGCCACCAGGGCACCGGGCCAGCCGCCCGCCAGCGCCAGCAGATGCAGGGTGCTTTCCCTGGTGCGCCACAGGTTCTGCCGAGCCGCCTGTTTGTCCAGCCCGTACATCCAGTAGGTGAACAGGCTCACGCCCAGATACAGCGCCACTACCCACCAGTCCAGCGCCCCCAACCAGGCCAGGGCCGCCAGCAGGGTGATGAAAAACAGGAGAAACAGCGGATAGAAGGGGCCCGCGGGCGCCGATTGCCCCTGCAACAACACCTGCTGAGCCTGCCGTCGCCCCCGCGCATCCCGGCCCAGTTCGTAACTGACCGCCTGCCGGTCGACGGGCCGGCACTTGCCCGCCACGAAGGCCTTGATATGCACGAACAGCGGCTCACCGCCGCCTTCGGGGGTGATAAAGCCAAAACCCTGTTCATGTTTCCACTGGGTGATGTGTCCCCGGTAACGCTTGCCCATCAAGGATATCCCGCGTGTAACCCATTGCCGCACCATGCTGGTCGGCTGACTGCCGCCAAGTCATAACCCCTCTCATCCCACACGAAAGAGGTTAAGGCTTAACGCATTGGGCCAACAACTGTACGAAAAATTCACTGCCCCGGCGGCGGGCAAACTCGATATTGCGCTCAGGGATGGACTCGGGCTGATCATACTGGTCCAGGGCCTGCTCCATGCTGGCTTCGCGAATAATGTGCAGGGTGGGATAGGGCGAACGGTTGGTGTAGTTGGCCGCATCATCCTGGGGTTCGCCTTCAAAGCAATAATCGGGATGAAAACTGGCCAGTTGATAGCGCCCCTCGTAGCCCTGTTCGCACAGCAGGGCGTCCGCCAGGTCCACCAGATCCAGGTAGGGATAAAAACCCTCAAAACCCTGCGGAATAATCAACAGCGTGGTTTCCACCTCCGGCTGCTCGTCCAGCACATGGAATTCGGCCATCAGCGCCTCCAGCACCGCCGCCGGCTGCGGATCGTCAGTCATCACATAACGGATGCTGCCACGCTCAACTTCCTGGCGGGCAAAGGGGCAGAGGTTGTATTTCATGATCACCTGCCTGACCCAGTTTTCGGTATAGGCAATGGGTTGCTGCTGTTCTGTCATTGACACTCTCTCTTGCTCTGTTGATAAAAACCGGGCCCGCGCCACCATCATCAGCGACGCTGCAGGTACGCCTTGCCATCGATGAAGGAACCGGGCTCCCTGTGCGAGCGGTCGCTAGAGTATAGACAGCCCGGCCCGCCGGGGCCAAAGTCCCCTATTCCGACGACATCATGACCGGCTGTTGCCAGCGTTCGGCCACGAAGTCGATAAAGGTGCGCACCAGGGGTTGCTGGTAGCTGCGCGACAGATACACCGCCCACACCCAGGAAGACGGCGCCTGGTAGTCCGCCAGCAGCGGCACCAGTTCGCCGCGTTGCAGATAGGGGTTGGCCAGGTCGCAGGGCAGCAGGGCGATGCCCTGCCCCCGGGCGGCGGCCCTGGCCAGCACGCCCATGTCGTCGGCGCCGAAGTTGCCCCTTACCTCTACCACCAGCGGCGCGTCGCCGTGGTTGAAGCCCCAGCGGATGCCATCCAGGTGCACCAGGCAATTGTGCCCGGCCAGATCATGCGGGTGTTCGGGCCGTCCGGCCCGGGCCAGATAGCCGGGCGCGGCGCACAGGCAGGAGTCCACCCGCATCAGCCGGCGGGCGATCAGTTGGGGATCCGGCTGGCGGCTGAAACGCAGGGCCACGTCCACCCGCTCGTCCACCAGCCGGGCGTTGCGATCCGACAGCAACAGCTGGATCTGCACCCCGGGATGCAGCGCCAGAAAGTCCTCCACCAGTTCGTAGAGCTGATGCTGGCCCAGGCCGATAGGGCTGGCCACCCGGATGCTGCCGCCGAGCGCCTCGCCCCGGGGCCGGGTACGGTTTTCCAGCTCACCGACCTGGCTCAGCAGTTGCTCACACAGGGGCAGGGCCGCCAGCCCGGCCTCGGTCAGACTCACCCTACGGGTGGTGCGGTGCAGCAGCCGCGCCTGCAACCAGGCTTCTACCTCGGTGATATGGCGCGATACCCGCACCCGGGTCAGGCCCAGCCGCTCCGCCGCCTGGGTAAAGCTGCCGCTGCCGGCCACTTCCACGAAACTGCGCACCGCTTCCAACCGATCCATGACGCCCCTCGGTAATTGGATCTTTTTATGAAACAAAGTCTCTTATTAGCGTCATAACCTGCCGTTGTACAGCACTCATTGCCGGACAGCCCCGAAAACAGGCGCCTTCGGTTGCTATGGCGCAACGGCAAGGGGGTCTTTAGAATGGGCGCCTGCTACAGAGGAGAGCCCCGGATTGGACGCCGTCCGCCATCATCAGCCCGATCACCGCCAGCGCCTTGCCGCCTGGCTGGGCCTGCTGGCGACCCTGCTGCTCTACCTGGCGCCCCTGGCCTCTCAGGCCCTGGCCCGACACCACAGCCTCCACGCCGCCCACCAGGGGCACCACCCAGCCCCGGCCCAGCCAGCGGCGCCGCACCAAGGCGGCCACGCCCTGTCCCACGAGCTGTGCGGCTACTGTACCCTGCTCGGCCAGCTGTCCTGGCTGGGGCCGGCGCAGCGCGCCGCCGTGGCGGCCCCTCCCTCGGGGCGGGCACCGCCTTCGCTGGCGCTTGCGGCCATCTTCCCTGCTCTTCCCCACCCTGCCTTCCGTCCCCGGGCGCCGCCAGGCTGAACCGGTAAAGACCGCCATTGCCGGCCCCTGGGCCGGCCCGCTCACAACACCGGGAGCCGACCGCGCGGATGCGGCCCGGCTCGTTCTCGCGCGCGCCTCGGCCGAACGGTGGCCGCGCGCCAAAGGAAGACATGATGTCGACACCAACACCCAAAACGGCCAAAGGCGCCCTGTTCGCCTTCCTCACCCGCCTGCACTTCTATATAGGCTTGCTGGTGGGTCCCTTTATCCTGGTGGCTACCCTCACCGGCACCCTCTATGTGCTCAGCCCCCAACTGGAGGCCCGGCTTTACGCCGGGCAACTGACGACCGAAACGACAGGCACGCCCCACCCCCTGGCCGAGCAGATCACCGCCGCCCAGGCCGTTGTCGGTGACGAGGCCCGGCTGTTCGCCGTACGCCCCGCGCCGCATGCCGGGAATACCACTCGGGTGATGTTCAGCCAAGCGGGCCTTGGCGAGTCCGAAAGCCGGGCCCTGTTCGTGGATCCGATCAGCCTGGAGATCCGGGGCGATCTCACCGTATACGGCACCAGCGGTGTACTGCCCCTGCGCACCACCCTGGATTACCTGCACCGCAACCTGATGCTGGGGGACCTCGGCCGCAACTACAGCGAACTGGCGGCGTCCTGGCTGTGGTTGGCGGCCCTGAGCGGCCTGCTACTGTGGTGGCTGACCCCAAGCGGCAAGCCCGCCCGTACCGGCCGGCCACGCCTGCGCCGCTGGCATTCCCTGGCCGGACTCTGGCTGTGCCTGGGGCTGCTGTTCTTTTCCGCCACCGGCCTGACCTGGTCGAAATGGGCCGGGGATCGCATCGGCGAACTGCGCACCACCCTGGGCTGGGTGACCCCCTCGGTCAGCCTGCAGCTGGACGGCCAGGGCCCGGCCGTCGGCGAGCACGCCCATCACGGCCACGGCGAACACGGCCATCGGAATGAGCGGCCGCTGGCCGATCCCGCCCTGTTCGACACCGTCCTGGCGGTGGCCCGGGCCGGCGGTATCGATGCCCCGACCCTGGAGATCCGTCCCGCCAGGAGCATGGACAGCGCCTGGGTGGTACGGGAGCTGGACCGCGCCTGGCCCACCCAGGCCGATACCGTGGCGATAGATCCGCACCGCCGATGGGTGACCAGCCGCGCCGACTTCGCCGACTTTCCGCTGGTGGCCAAGCTGATCCGCTGGGGCATAGATGCCCATATGGGCATACTGTTCGGCCTCGCCAACCAGTTGCTGCTGGCCGCCTTCGGGCTGGCGCTGTCGTTCATGATAGTGCTGGGCTACCTGATGTGGTGGCGGCGGCGTCCGACACCCGGTAGCCTGCTGCCCCTGTTGCATGCCTGGCAACGGCTGGGTCCGGCCTCCCGCCTCGCCAGCCTGGTGCTGGCCGCCACCCTGGGCTGGTGCCTGCCGGTGCTGGGCGCCAGCCTGCTGCTGTTCCTGCTGGTCGACCTGCTGCGCTGGCGACGGGCCCGCCAGGCCGCGCCGCTCCGGGCCGGCGCGACCGACTGATCTCCCCTCCTTGTTTACGGCGTAGTCACGGCGGGCCCAGGCCCGCCGTTTTTTCGCCCCAATTGGTTCAAATAAAGAAATAATCTGCTTCAAAACAGACGATTTATCATCAAATATCGATTCAATACACTGTCACCGTCAACAACAAGAGGAGAGTTCGAGATGAAGATTGCAGTATTGGGCGCTACCGGCTGGATTGGCGGCACCGTGGCCGCGGAAGTACAACAACGGGGCCACGAGTTGGTCGCCCTGGTGCGCGATCCGGCCAGCTTCACCCTGAGTGCGGAAGCGCGCCGGGCCGACAGCCTGGATCCGACCTCGCTGGAACAGGCGCTGGACGGCGTGGAGCTGCTGATCGCCAGCATCGGCGGCCGCGCCAGCAGCCGACACGACATGGTGGCCGAGAGCGCCCGCATCCTGCTGACCGTGCTGCCCCGCACCGGAGTCAAACGCCTGCTGTGGGTGGGCGGTGCCGGCAGCCTGGAAGTGTCCCCGGGCGTCACCCTGCTGAGCCAGCCGGATTTTCCCGATGAATACCGGGACGAAGCCCTGGCCCAGGGCCAGGCGCTGGCGGTATTCCGCGACGCCGACACCCCGGTTGACTGGACCTTCGTCAGCCCCGCCGCCGAGATCTTCCCCGGCGAGCGCAGCGGCCACTACCGGCTGGGCGGCGACCAGTTGCTGACCGACGCCGAAGGCAACTCCCGCATCAGTGTGCAGGACTACGCCAAGGCGCTGGTGGACGAGGCGGAAGCCGGCCAATATCCCCGCCGGCGCATCGGTGTGGCCTACTAGGCCAGGTTACGCAGGCAAGCGGGCCCGCCTGCATCGCACGAATAAATTCGTGCCTACGATATTCTCGGCCACGACACCGCCCGGACATAGCCACGAATTAATTCGCGGAAACCGGCTAAGAGGCCAGCGCCTCCCGCTGCCGCTGTTGTTGCTGGAGCTGCCACATATGGGCGTAGCTGCCGCCCTGGGCCAGCAGCCCGGCGTGGGTGCCCTGCTCCATGATGCGGCCGTCCTGCATCACCAGGATATGGTCGGCGTCCACTATGGTGGACAGCCGGTGGGCGATAACCAGGCTGCTCTGGCCCCGGGACAGCTCGCGGATGGCCTGCAGAATGCTTTGCTCGGCGCGGCTGTCGAGCGATGAGGTGGCCTCGTCGAACACCAGTATCGGCGGACGCTTGAGGATGGTGCGAGCGATGGCCACCCGCTGCTTTTCGCCGCCGCTGAGCTTGAGCCCGCGCTCGCCCACCAGGGTGTTGGCCCCCTCCGGCAACTTGGCGATAAAGCCGTCCAGGTGTGCCAGGCGGATGGCCTCGTTGACTTCCTCCTCGCTGGCGTCGATGCGGCCGTAGCGAACGTTGTCGTAAATGGAGGCGTTAAACAGCACCGTGTCCTGGGGCACTATGCCGATGGCCCGGCGCAGCGAGGCCTGAGTGACGGTGCGGATGTCCTGGCCGTCGATCAGCACGGCGCCCTGGTCCACGTCGTAGAAGCGGAACAGCAGCTTGACCAGGGTAGATTTGCCCGAGCCGCTGGCCCCCACCACCGCCAGCTTCTGCCGGGGCCTGAGAGTAAAGCTGACCCCGTCCAGTATCTGTCGGTCCGCACCGTAGCCGAAGCTCACCCCGCGAAACTCGATCTCGCCCCGCGACACCACCAGCGTCGGTGCATCCGGCGCGTCCTTGATGCCGGGCTCCCGGCGCAGCAGCGCGAACATGCGCTCGATATTGGCCAGCGACCCCTTCATTTCCCGATAAACGAACCCCAGGAAGTTGAGCGGCATAAACAGCTGCATCATAAAGGCGTTGATCAGCACGAAGTCGCCCAGGGTCATGGTACCTTGCACCACATGGTGGCCGGCCAGCACCATCATGGCCGTCATCGCCAAGGCGATGATCAGCGCCTGCCCGCCGTTGAGGGCGAACAGGGTCAGCCGGTTCTTGCGCCGGGCCTCCTCCCACTCGGCCAGATCCCGGTCATAATGCTCGGCCTCGAAGCCCTCGTTGTTGAAATATTTCACCGTTTCGAAGTTGAGCAGGCTGTCCACCGCCCGGGAGTGGGTCTGGGAGTCCGCCTTGTTGGCGGCACGCACATAGCCGGTACGCCAGTCGGTGGCCAGCACCGACCAGCCCACGTACAGCACCACCGCCACCAGGGTGATGAGCGCAAACCAGGCCGAATAGTTGAGCAGCAACACCCCCACCACCAGGGCGATTTCCAGCAGGGTGGGCACGATATTGAACACCATGAAGCGCAGCAGAAAACCCACTCCGGTCACGCCCCGCTCTATGTCCCGCGACAGGCCGCCGGTGCTGCGGTTGAGGTGAAAGTCCAGCTCCAGCCGGTGCAGGTGGTTGAACACGCCGAGGCCGATGCGACGCATGGCCCGCTCGGTAACCCGGCCGAACAGGGCGTCGCGGATTTCGCCGAACAGCACGTTGGCGAGGCGCGCGGCGCCGTAGGCCAACAGCAACCCCAGCGGCAGCACCAGCACCGGGTTGGCGGCGGCGTCCATGGCGTCCACCGCGAATTTGAGCAGAAAGGGCAGGCCCACGCTGGCCAGCTTGGCCGCCACCAGGCAGCCCAGGGCCAGCCCGATACGGCCCTTATAGTCCAGCAGGTAGGGGAGCAGGGTGTTGAAGGTGCGGATATTGAACGGGGTGTCGTCCATATCCGGATGCCAGGAGCCGTGTCGCATGGGTCAACCTGTAAAGGCGGAAAGGAATGGGTTCATCATAGCCCCTGCCGCGCCCCGAGGATAACCGCAACCGCACGCTACTCCGCCGGCGGCGGCTCGCCCCGGCCGAATCGTTCCCGATAGGTCGAGGGCGGCAGGCCGACCCGGGCGCGAAAGGCCACCCGGAAAGTCTCCGCCGAACGGTAGCCGCACAGCTCGGCAATACGCTCGCTGCCGAGCCCGGTGCTTTCCAGCAGTTCCCGCGCCCGGGCCAGGCGCTCGTGCTGCAGCCAGGCCTTGGGGGCCATGCCCGTGGCTTCGGTAAAGCGACGCAGAAAGGTACGTTCGCTCATGGCCGCCCGTTCGGCCAACTGGCGCACCGCCAGCGGCTGCTCCAGCCGCTCCCGTGCCCACTGCATGACGCGCGACAGATCGTTGCGCGGAGTGCGGCTGACCGGGGTCGGAATAAACTGGGCCTGGCCGCCGGTGCGCTGGGGCGGTGTGACCAGCCGCCGGGCCACGGTGTTGGCCACTTGGGTGCCGAAATCCCGCGCCACCAGGTGCAGGCAGGCATCGATGCCCGCCGCGCTGCCGGCCGAGGTGATCACCTGGCCGGCATCCACGTAGAGCACGTCCGGATCCACCTCAATCAGCGGAAAACGCGCCGCCAGCTCCTGTGCGTAGCGCCAGTGGGTGGTGGCCCGCCGCCCGTCGAGCAGGCCGGCGGCGGCCGGCACGAACACCCCGGAGCAGATGGACAGAATGCGCGCGCCCCGCCCGTGGGCGAGCCGCAGCGCCTGCAACAGCTCGGTCGGAGGCGGTTCGCTCCAACCGCGCCAGCCCGGCACTATGATGGTGCGGGCCTCGGCCAGCCGTTCCAGGCCCGCCTCCGCCAGGATCCGGATGCCACCCATGGCCCGCAGCGGGCCCGGCTCGACCGCCACTATGCAGTGCTCATACCAGGGAAAACGGAACTCCGGGCGCGGCAGCCCGAAAATTTCGACGGCGATGCCGAACTCGAAGGTGCAGAGGCCGTCGTAGGCCAGAATGGCCACCAGGCCGGGGGCGGAATGCATTGGCGGAAAGTTACCGGTAGCTGTCTTGTTCGCCACTGTAGCACCCCGACCGCGCGGGTTACAGTGGCCCGGTATTCACCCCACAAGGAGCACATTATGCCAAGCCTGGTCAGTACCATTGTCGCCGCCCCCTCCGCCGAGGCCCTGCGCCACTTTAGCCAACGCCTGAGCTTCGAGACCGATTGTTCGGACGTGCACGCCAGCCAGCAGGCGGGCGAGGCCGACTTTATTCTGGTGGACGTGCGCGGCCCAGCCGCCTTCGCCCAGGGCCATGTGCCGGGCGCCGTTAACATTCCCCACCGGCAGTTGAACGCCGAGACCCTGGCGGCCTACCCCCGCAATAGCCTGTTCGTGGTGTATTGCGCCGGCCCCCACTGCAACGGCGCCAACCGGGCCGCCGTGCGGCTGGCGACCCTGGGCTACCCGGTGAAGGAGATGATCGGCGGCCTTATCGGCTGGCGGGACGAAGGCTTCGCCCTGGCCGAGCCCGGCCGGGGTGATCCCGTCCCAGGCTGCGCCTGCTGAGCATCGGTGTATGCCGTAACAACAGAGTGGGCCCTATCGGGCCCACTGCTACCTTATCGGCCGGCATCGTACCCGGCCATGCCGTAAGGATACGGCACTCCCGGGCTCGCCCGGCCGACACAGCCTCCGGTTGTCCGGTCAGGCCTGCTCCTGTTCTTGCTCTTGCTCTTGCTCTTGCTCTTGCTCTTGCTTCGCAGTATCGCCGATAAAGCGATAAACCAGCGCCCCAAGTACACCGCCGATAATCGGTGCCACCCAGAACAGCCAAAGCTGCATGGTTGCCCAGTCGCCGACAAATAAAGCAACGCCGGTGCTGCGTGCCGGGTTTACCGAGGTATTGGTCACCGGGATGCTGATAAGGTGGATCAGGGTAAGCGCCAGGCCGATGGCCAAAGGAGCAAACCCGGCGGGGGCCCGTTTGTCGGTTGCGCCCATGATGATGACAAGGAACATCATGGTCATGACGACTTCGGCAATAAAGGCCGCGGTCAGCGAATAGCCGCCGGGGGAATGTTCGCCGTAACCGTTGGAGGCAAAACCGGAGGACAACTCGAACCCCGCTTTCCCGCTGGCGATAAGATAAAGCACGCCACCCGCCGCAATACCACCCAGCACCTGAGAGATGATATAGGGCAGCAGCTCACTGCCGGGAAAACGCCCGCCGGCCCACAACCCAATGGATACGGCGGGATTGAGGTGGCAGCCCGAAATATGGCCAATCGCATAGGCCATCGTCAACACCGTAAGACCGAAAGCCAGCGACACCCCAAGCAGGCCGATCCCCAGCTCGGGAAAGGCGGCGGCCAAGACCGCGCTGCCACAACCGCCGAGAACCAACCAAAAGGTTCCGACAAATTCAGCACCGTACTGTTTTATTTTCATTGTTATTTCCTTTTTTAAGTAAGCAGCCACTCCGAAGGTGACCTTTTATTTATATCGAATGCCGATTTATTGTCGGCTAACGAAGCCGTGCTCAAGATGTAGTTAAATAACTGTTCCGAATGGTAGATCACTACCGACAGCGACAGGGTTTCGCTAAGCAGACCCTCCGCGCCAGGGATGGCGTGGCGGAGCCCCCAGGGATGGGTTCACGGCGTGTCTGCGTGCGGTGCCCGATCGATGTAGCACTATTATGATCAGTTATTTAAAACTTTATGATTAATACATAAGGAAACAGCAACCAATATCGGCCTTCCACCCCCTCATCGTTGGCAAAAAATAAAAGGTTAAGATATTTTATAGCTCAAATCAGAAGGATACGTTACTTACCTTACCACAAAGAAATCAGCCTCCTATCTCATCTTTTCCCGCTATTGATTTGGTTTACACCACAGCCTTCGATATTCATGTGAATGGTACACATATCGGAAAATGTTTGTGCCGGGAGTGATAGGCTGCTGACGTAACCGCCACCGACAGAAACCGAAGCGCGTGCCGGGAAGCTCGTTTATTCGGTCACCGGTTGTTGCCTTCAGATAAGGATAACTGTCGGGCCGGCACGGCGCAGCAAGGTTGCTCCGCGGCCGCCGCCTTCGCCTGGCGCATCAGGCCGCCGGCGGTGATGGCCAGGGCCGGACGCATGGGCACACCGGCGCCGGCCAGCCGCCCGGCCACCCAGGTGTTGCAGGTATGCAAGAGATGGTAGCGCTCGCCGGATTCGAAAAAGCCGCCGCTGCCGTAGAGCCCCCGCCCCGCATAGCGCGGACGGCCCTCGCTGTCGCGCCGGAAGGAGGCCGCCATCTCGTCCTGCAGCAAGCCAAGGCCAACCCGGGATACCCAGAGTTCGACCCGCTCCAGTTCGGGAAAATACCGTTCCACCGGCCCGGACAGGGGCACCAGGTGCACTGCGCTGGCCGTGGGCCAGAGCAGGGCCCGCGCCGCCAGGCCGGAGCCCGCCTCCTCGGTTTGGTAAAAGACCCGGTCGCCCCAGCCTACCTCGTAGAACAGCGCCCCGGGAAAATGGCCCTCCAGCCCCGGCAGCCGTCGCTCCAGCCCCGCCGCCGGCACCACCAGCCCGACGTGCAGGCCATGGTTGACCAGGTAAAGCGGCACCCCCTGCTCCGCAGACGCCGGCAAATGGCGCCATTCGCCGGCCGTGCCACAACCGGCGCAGAGCAGACTGAGCAGCAAGACAAGCCAGGGTGGCATACAAGGCTCCTCAAGATGGACCTGCCCTTGAGTATTGCAGATTTGGAAAGGAAAACGGGCCCCTAAGGGCCCGTTTGGAGCAACGATTAACCTTTGACTTAAATCGCTGTTTTTTTGTTATTGGTATTTACCTTGTTCGCCATTAGCTGCGATACCGTGTAACCAGCGATACCCCAACCAGGCAGCGGCCAGCAGATAAGGCAACCCTCCGGGCACCCACATCAGCAACCCGGCCAGTTGCTGATCGGCGAGTTGATGACCGGGGGAATACAATAAGGTGTCGGCGAAGGTCAGTACGGCCCCCAGAAAACCGGTGTGCATCAGGGTAAACAACAAGGCGAGCAGCGCCCAGCTGCGCGTACGCTCGGTGCAATGTAATACCGCCCACCACAACATGGCGGCCGTGAGCACAAAGCAGATATGCTCCGCCAAGTGCCACCAGGGATGCTCCAGTGCCAGCACGTAAAAGCGTGGGGTATGCCAGAACCAGACCACGACGGCATGCAGATAGGCTAGGCTAAGCGGATAGGCTGCCAGCTTGAGCAGCGGTGGCCAGGCAACACGGCCCCAGCGACCGGTAGCGGCGGCGAATTGCGGCAAGGGCAGGCTTAACGCCCACAATGGGGCAATCACGACCATAAACAACATATGCTGCGCCATATGCGCACTGGCGCTGGTTTCCGCCCAGTCATCCAACGGCCCGGCTACAGCAAACGCACACAGCAGACAACTACCATGAAACAGCAACGCACGCCATAACCGCGGCGGCCGTTTGCTACTGCCAACTACATACAACAACCAGAACAGCGCCAGCATCAGCGCCGCCAGCAGCGCGGCCCAGAAGGTAGCGCCGTCACTTTGCAACGGCTTATGCGCCTGCACCGGCAGGCTGATGCTTGCCAGCACCAGCAAGCATAGCCGCGGGTTTAACCACTGCCGCCGCATCAGCTGCACGGTGACAACACCAGCACCGGCAAGCCACCCGCCAGGGTGGCGACCGCGGCGATCAGATACAGCACAGTGCTGACATAGCCGACAAAGCGTTCCAAAGCGACGGCCGCTTCACTTGCCTGGCGCAGCGACGCACAGTAACGGCCACTGCGCCAGGCCAGAAACAACAACAGCGCAATCACCAGCAGAGTGAAAGCAAATAAGCCGCCGTTAAGCCAGGTATAGGGGCCCCGCCCGATCTCGGGGGGGGCCCGTTGGCAGGCCACCGACAGGCCGCCATACATGGCAATAAACCAGACACTCCAGATAATAAAACCAACCACAAGCTGAGCCGGATGGCCCGGCGCAAACCAGGCGGACTTGCTCATCACTGTGGCCCCCAACCGAGTGGCAACATAAAGAACAGCGCGACACTGATCCAGTACACCGCCAGGTAATAAAACCACAGCGGCTTGATCACCTGTGGCTCATAAGGCAAACCGGCACTGACATAGCCGCGCGCGACTCTGAGTGCCTGCAGTGCCGTTAACACTGTTGCCAGCCCGGCGTGGCCAAGCAGGTACAGCAAAATGACCATCAGCACCGCATCATGGGCGCTGCCGGTATAGTCCAGGGGCGCCATCATCAACAGCACCAGCAATATCAAACAATGCAGCAGCCCCAAACCGGTGCTCAACCACAGCCGGCGTTGCAGCTGCCGAGCGTCGCCCACTGCCAGGCGCTGGCACAAACGATGAAACAGCCATAAGGCGATACAGGCGGGCAACCCACACAGCAGCAACAGCCAAAGCGGCAAGGGCCCGTTGTCGGGCGCTGACCATTGCGGTGCGGCTGTCCATAAATAAAACCAACCGAACAGCAGCGACATATACAAAGCACCGTTGGCCAGTAAGGTGACGATCATGCCCCAGCGGCCGGGGCCATCGATGGTGCGCGACTCCAGCGGCAATTCATGCCCGGTGCCTTGCTGTAATGGAACCGAGGGCGGCAATGGATCCAATGGTTGCAACGGGGCAGCCGACGGATGGCCGCCACTCTCCCAGCTCCAGCGCAGCAACAAGGTGATAGTTAATACACAAGCCAGCAGCGCCAGTTCATACCAACGGCTAAGCAGGCTGATACACACCACCGCCAATGCCATGGCGCTGTAAAGTGGCCACCAGGAATTGCCGGGCAGATGTAAGATTTTTTCCCGCTGAGCACTGATGGCGGAGGTGCCATAGGTTTCACGCAGGCCACTGTTGGCCTCGGCCAGGCCCTCCTGCCCGGCGGCAATCCGCTCAGCCAGTTGCGGGTCTTCCCAAAGCGGGTGGCGGCTGCTAACGGTGGGCAAACTGGCAAAATTATACTGGGCCGGTGGCATATCCAGCGCCCACTCCAGGGTATCGGCCTGCCACGGATTGGCGCTGGCTCGGCGGCCAAACCAGAAATGCAGTAACAGGTCCAGCAGCACCAGTGCCACGCCAATGGCCATCACAAAGCCACCAATCGACGACAACAGGTTTAAGCCATCCCAGCCTAAACCGGCTTCATAGGTGTAAACCCGCCGCGGCATGCCCAGCAAGCCGGTCAGGTGCATCAATAAAAAAGTCAGGTTAAAACCGCCGAAGGTCAGCCAGAAACCCCAGCGGCCAATCACCTCCGAGGGCATCCGGCCAGAGGCTAAAGGCAACCAGTAATACAGCCCGGCGATCAGGGGGAAGAACATCCCCCCCACCAGCACATAATGCATATGGGCGACCACAAAGTGGGTGTCGTGCACCTGCCAGTTAAAGGGCACCAGTGCCAACATCACCCCGGTCAGGCCACCGCAGACAAAGATGACCAGAAAGCCACTGATCCACAGCATCGGCAGGCGGAACACCACCTTGCCGCGCCACAAGGTCGCCAGCCAGGCAAACACCTGAATGGCGGTGGGTATCGCCACCAGCATGCTGGCCACCGAAAAGAAAGCCTGTGCCAGTTGCGGTATGCCCACGGTAAACATATGGTGTACCCAGAGCCCGAAGCTGATAAAGCCGGTTAAAATAACCGCGACAACAACCCAGCGGTAACCGACAATAGGCCGGCCGCTAAACACCGGAATAAGGGTTGAGACAATACCGGCCGCGGGCAGGAAAATAATGTAAACCTCAGGGTGGCCAAACAACCAGAACAGATGCTGCCACAACAGCGGATCGCCGCCCGCCGCCACGGTGAAAAACGGCATGCCGGCAGCGCGTTCCAGCTCCAGCAGAATACTGGCCAGAATTAACGGCGGAAAGCCAAACACGATCATCAGTGCCATTACCAGAATGTACCAGCAGAACAGCGGCATCTTACTTAGCGTCATGCCTTTGGCGCGGCTGCATAGAATGGATACCGTCAGCTCGATGCCGGCAGCCATCGCCGAAACTTCAACAAAGGTGATGCCCAGCAACCAGAAATCGGAGCCCGGCCCGGGCGCAAACTCACTGCTGCTGAGCGGCGTGTACATAAACCAGCCGGAGTCTGGCGCTATACCCAGCAGCAGGCTGGACAGTATAATAATGCCGCCAAATAAGTAGCAGTAATAACCGAAAGCACTAATGCGAGGAAAAACTAAATCACGGGCGCCAATCATTTTAGGGATCAGATAAATCGCCAGCCCTTCCAGCACCGGAATGGCAAACAGAAACATCATCACGCTGCCGTGCATGGTAAAGAGCTGGCTGTAGGCCCCGGCACTGACAATATCCTGCTCCGGCAGTGCCAGCTGGGTGCGCAACAACATGGCCAGCACACCACCAATCAGGAAGAACACCATACCGGTGACCATAAAACGCAGGCCAATGGTGCCATGGTTTACCGCCGCCAAACTGCCCCGGCCCGGCAAGTTCGCCCACACTTTTGCCAGCTGGCCAGCCAGCGCAGGCGGCGATGAAGCTGGTTTGGCGTCACTCATCTTTGGTTGGCTCCCGTAACCTCTGCACCTTTAGCCAGACAGCAAAGTCCGGTTGTTCATGGGCCCTTACCGTAAATTGCATATGCGCATGGCCGAGGCCGCAATATTCAGCACAGTGGCCACGGTAAACACCCGCTGTCGAGGCTTCCAGCCGCAACACATTGGTGCGCCCGGGTAACATATCCAGCTTTACTCCCAGCCTTGGCACCCAAAACGAGTGGATCACATCGGCACTGGTTAAATGTAGATGCACCGGAGTATTTACCGGTATATGCAGCTCGTCGGTCAGTTGCAGGCCATGCTCAGGATAAGTGACCAGCCAATACCATTGATGGCCGGTAACCTGAATTCGCAGAGCATTTTCATCGGGTAGCGGCATCATCCGCTGCCCCACCGGCACGCCTGCAATCAGTAAGGCGGTAATACTGACTGCCGGTAACGCCAGCCCGCCCCAGATAATCCAGCCACTGGTTCGCGCTGGGGGATTATGCTCAGCCCGGCGCTTTATCGCATAATGCCACAGCACCACAACCGCCAGCAGGATCAGCGAGGCAAAGCCGAGCATACCCCACCATAATTGCGCCACCTCGGCCGCTGCCGGCCCCTGTGGGTCAAGGGTAGAAAACGGGCCACTGCAACCCATTTGGCTCAGTAGCAGGCCACAGGGCCAGATCACTGCTACACTCTGGCGGAATAATGGTGTTACGGCAGCCTTTAGCCGTGTTTGAGGTGTGATATGTCGATGGAGTCGATTAACAGCCAGATTAAAATATTTGGCCATCCCATTCACCCTGGTCTTGTCCATTTCCCGGTGGCCGCGCTGCTTGGCCTGATTGCGTCCGACCTGGCATTTTTGTACAGTGCCGATCCATTTTGGGCCAGAGCCAGTTTGTGGCTGGCCGGGGTCGGCGCCATCGGCGGCTGGCTTGCCAGTGTCGCAGGACTGATGGATTTGCTGCTGGTCAGCCAGATAAGACGCCTGATCACTGGCTGGTGCCACGCGATGCTCGCAGTAATGTTGCTGTCGCTTGCCACCTTTAACTGGATGCTGCGCCTGCCTGATGCTGCTGCTCAGATCATGCCGAAAGGGCTTTATCTGTCTCTGCTCAGCGGCTTGTTGATTGTCGTTACCGGTTATCTGGGTGGCCGGCTGGTCTATGAATATGCGGTTGGCGTGAACATTGACGACATGCTGCAGCAAGACGCTAACCCCTGAGCTGGCGGCAAGGCTATTCAAACAAACCACAGCAAAGCCTCCTGCTCGGGTTTAAGCAATACCAATACAATGATGCCTAACAAAAACAACAATATAACAGCGAGTAATCCAGAACACTTGCCTGCTATACCACTGGCCTTTGGCCTGTTGCTGTACAAAATCAGTAATCCTGCAACAACATGGCAAATTACCAGGCCGGTCACCAGGGTCAGCTTTAGCAACAACCAGCTTTCAAAATTGCCTTCAACGGCAAAAATTGCCGTACCAGAGACTATCGTCAGCAAGCCGGCCGGACTGGCCAGCCGGGTAAACCACAGCCGCTGTAGGCTATCGCCATTATTGCAGGTTTGCTGGCCAGCCAATGTAACGCCCGAGATAAGCAATAATAAAATACACAAGGCTGCCGCCCAGGTTACCAGGCTACCAATATGAAAAAACAACAACCAGGCCATTAACCCATTCCACCAGTTACAGTTAAAGTAAAAGCAAGCAGAATCATAGATAAAACATTAATTAGATAAAAATTTTAAACGCTGCTTTAACTGTAGCAGACAAAGTCAGAATCGCAGCCCCCGTACAGCGCTAAAACTCAGAAATATATTTTCATAAAGAACGCTTTGCTCACCCGAGCAGGGTTCACCCAGAAAACGATAAAAATACTGGTTCGCTGCGCGCACAAGATCTAACCTTATGAAGAGCTTAAGGGCAAACCCAGGCGTCACATGAAGCACCTTCAGAACAAACCTGGCAGGACAAAAAGTACGTTGAACATCACTTCACCAGATATACTGCGCGATACTGATTCTTATTTTAATGTTTCATTTTCAGCACCGCCAGCCAAGCCTTTGAGTAAGACTTCCATCGCATTTGCGCCGTCAGTTAAAGCCCGGCCTCGATGTAGGTGTTTAACTCCATCCTCTTGCTCGTTAATAAGAACGCCGTTAAAAACGGCAACCTCTTTTGCCATTGAGTATGCATCTGGCTGTTCTTCCTTGAACCTCTCTAACATGGCTATGCTGGCAATCACAAAACCTCTTCTCTCGCCATCGTTTCCTCTGGAGGAATTTTTGATGATTTCGCCAGCTTGACATTCAATGCTTTTCAGCTCCGCCACTTGAGATTCAGCAGCCTATTCTTAGCCTCCAAAGATACTGAGCCATACATAAATAACGATATAATTAACACCAAGACAAGCATATAAGAAAGATGTATGAATTCTTATTTAATGCCAGCCACTGAATGAGATAATTTATTATTGATACTAGTCCACCAATGATTCCCATAGCGATTGCCCGGTTTTCCACAGGCACTACTCCTTGAAACATAACACCCGGCACACATGCCAGTTTTGAGCCAAAACACGTCGAAAAAATGGTCGCCGTGATACCGTTGGTTAAAAGGCTCTACCATGAATAAATCTCACCCTCATCACCCACTATTTTTGCAGCAAGTACCTTTGCGGCTTTAGACGCAATAGCGTGAACAGGATTACTCGGTGACTCGATAGTATCAGACGCTTTGAAAGATGCCCGGCCGCTTGAAAACCAAATGCATGATTCCCAACCAGACCTCTTTCCAAACCCGAAAAAACCACCACTAGTGAACAGTACTTCTACATCACCAGGCTTAGGCGGGAACACGATCTGCTCTCCCGTGGATGGATTCACCGTTTTAGCGCCTTCTGTATTGATTCGAGCACCTTCAATGGAGTCGATAGCAGACACCCACTCCTCTAATGAGATCTTTGAGTCTTCCCTTTCTATGTGTAGTACGTATGCCATTTCATACCTTTAACGATTAAGATAAGGGGCGGACTTTGGCCCGTACCGGTGAGCGAAGCGAACTATTTAAGCGCATGGTTAGACTACATTACCCACGCTGCACAACATGTTGGAAAATAAGGGTAGGTTGGGATAGGGATTCGCGCAAAAAAGAAGGGTAAAGTTCTAACCCTGGGAGTAACTCTTTAGGAAACCAACGAAACTCCCGTCGTTTATCAGCTTCAACACCGATATGGCTTCGTGACTTTTCGAGCAGTGCAGACTTAGGATGGAAGTGAGCTTGGAAATATAGACCAACCTCGTGATTTGGCTTATTTGAGTAAGTGAAGAAATTTTCAACGACATAGAGAAGTCTGCTGCATTCTATGAATTCATTCAGCTCTTCTTCCATTTCGCGAAGAATAGTCGTTCGGGCATCTTCGCCAGACTCGACACGGCCGCCAGGAAGTGCCCAGAATGTATCGTTCTCAAGTTTATGGAGCAGAACATGGCCGTCGTGGACAAAAATTGCGGCTGCGTGAACTTGAAAACGATGGCCTGAGATATCAACGGAGATCATTTATGTAATTGCTCCTACCCATAAAAAGCCGTCCCTGATCCTGGCCTTGTTAACAGTTGACACACAAGACCAGCCGCTCCATTCCAATTTTTTTACTAGATGCCCGTTTCGGGAAAAAACACCAACACCTCGACTTTTAGACTCCCCAAACCACAGATAATCTCCAGCCCACTCTCTATATTCAAGGGTTGATAACTCCGGATTTTCACATTCCTGAATTACTAAGACATCAGCTTGCAAGCAAGCTGCTTCAGAAAGCTTCCGCCTCAGCGCTCCATTGCAGTTCCAAGTTACTATTTTCATAGGTTGAGACAGGTAACGGCGCGAGGCACGAGCGTCCGTCGCCGCATGCATGAATTTAATGGCCTTATTAGGCATGGCTAGAACTTTCGCACCTGAAAAGGAATGCCTACTCCTTCTTCGCAATACTGCTTTAAGCTCAGGAGAAAAATCGCCCAATTATAATTACAGAAACGATAGAACTCTGTCACTTCTCGCCAGCCTGTATGTCGAAGAATTACAGATGTCTTTCCACCTTTTTCATTAATATCAAAGCTGATTTTTGTCCCGACCCATTCTGGATCTGAGTCGATGCAGTGCCAGACCATCTTGCTGTCTGGAGTCAGGTCTTCAATTTCCATCTTCGTCGGCGTTTCATCACCGAACGAAAATTCATTGACCGCACCTAGCTGCGCCGTAAAAACGAGTTCTTTGGTCCATACTTCAGACAACCCTTTCGCAGTCGTCAACACTTCATAGACTTTTGACGCAGATGCTTTTATATACTGGATGTGTTCAATATTTGCCATAAATATACCCGCTTATTTTATTTGGGTATCCGGATTTCCTGGTTGTTTTGCGCGACTGGAAGATAAACGACAAGTGAAATTCACAACGGATTAACTGGTAGATAGCTTGCTTAGTTCGCCTTATTTGTCGGGGCGAGGAACCCGCCGAATTCCAACGAGGCTTCAATAGAGCCAGTACGAGCCCCGCGATACCGTCCACTGTATCGGGGTAATCCACGGGCTCAATTAGCGCCCTACCGCCAGAGCATCAATAGTTCCGGCTGGCCGGTGTGCGGATCGAGCTGTTCCTGCTGGACGGAAAATCCGTGCCTTTCGTAGAAGGCGATACTGTGGTGGTTTAACTTGTAAACCGTCAGGCTCAATTCGCTGCCCGCATCCTGGACATATTCCAGCAACTGGGAGCCTATTCCTCCACCTTGGCTTTCGGGCAGCACGAACAGTGCCGCCAGGGTACTGTCCAGCAGCGACAGAAAGCCGACAACCGCGCCCCCCTCTTCACAGACATAGGTTTTGGCGGCGGGAAGGTAGCAGTCGCGGAGCTGGTCCACGCGCTGGATCCAGAACTCGGCAGGCACGAAGTCGTGGGCGATGATAGAGGCCTCCAACCAGATCTTTACCACTGCGTCGGTATCTGCCGCCGTCATTCTTCTGATCATCACTCAACCCTTCCCCGGTTTACTTGCTTTCTGCTAGTCAGATAGTGTGATACTGCGGCCTGCAGGTAGTCCATCGTATGTTTATTCAGCAAGCTGCCCTTGCGCAGCCTCGGGTCGGTCTGCTGTGCTTGTCGCACCTTATGTTGCAGCTGTGGGTCGCTACCGGTGTACTCGTCGAACAGGTCGAGCCAGCGGCCGGCGAGCCGCTGCACTTGCGCATCGTCCACTCCGGCGCCGGCTTCCTGAAGTTCGGTCAGCTCGGCCAACAGAGCGGGCCAGCGGGCCATGGCCCGAGGATAGTGTCGTTGCATGGTCTGGAACTCTGCCACTGTCAGTAGCGGCCGGTAGAGGTCGAGCCGACTGTGGGCAAAGGCCTCGGTAATGTAGCGCTGTTGCTCGCGGGTGATGCCAAACTGCAGCTGCAGTATCTGCTCCTGCTCATAGCTGCGTATCAGCTTGTTGAACAGCACTGGGTGGCGGGCGGCGTCCTGCTCCAGGGTCTCCATCCAGTGCTCTGCCAATGATTTGGCTGGGGCGGCGTCCGGCGGCACCTGTAGGTGTCGCAGCTGGCTCAGTTGGGCCACCAGGGATTGCCAGTGACCCCGGGTTTTCAGAGGGCGCTGGTAGGCCTGCAGGGCGGCCAGTTGCTTATCGCTGAAATGGCGTTCATAGACCTGCATCAGTGCCAGCAAATCCAGCAGGTCACAGCTTTCCGCCGTCGTGCCGCCCTGCAGTTGGCTGTCGATGCGGTTCAGTTTCTCGAGCATTTGCCGGGCCTGTTCCAGCTGTCGATGCAGGGCTTCCCGCTGCCGGGCGATAGAGTCCCGCAACTCCGGAGTACCGTCAGCCATCAGTTCCCCGATGGCTGAGAGCGACAGGCCCAGTCCTTTGAGAAGCTGGATCTGGTACAGCCGGGCGACGTTATCGGCATTGTACAGCCGGTACCCCGCCGCGCTGCGCGCAGCCGGGATCAGCAACCCGATCCGGTCGTAGTGGTGCAGGGTGCGCACGGTAACGCCGGTGCGTTTGGCCAACTGGCCGACTTTCAACAACATCAGATTGGCAGGCCTCCCGACAGGCGGCGATCAACATTCCGCGACGATATAGCGAAAACCTCCGCCGGCACTCTGCAGGCCGTCCTTGCGGCGGGCGAAGTAGCGCCGGTTCAGGTCCTGCGCCGTCATGTCCCTGACCCTGGCAAACCCCAGGTCGTTGAGCCCCGCCACCAGCTCGGCCGGACCGAAGTGCGCCCGCCAGGGCTCACCCATCTTCGCGAACATCTCCGCAGTCACGCGTTCCATTGCCTGTTCTATCGGATCCAGCAGTCTGCTGGTCACCCGGTAATCGAACACTATGCCACTTCCTGCCGGGAGGCTGGCCACTATGGTCAGGGTCTGCCAGACGGACTCCTCGCTCAAGTAGGGTGTTACACCCAGACAGGAGAACCAGGTAGGCTGGTCCAGACTGCAGCCGGCCCGCTCAAGCCGGGCTGCCAGGTCGTCGGTCGCCATATCCAGGTCCAGCCAGCAGCAGTTTCCCGGCAGCTCCGCCCCGCAATCCAGGAGCCGCTGGCGCTTCTCGGCCAGGGTGGCCGGTTGGTCGACTTCCACCATCAGTACGCAGGGGTGATCCGCGGCGGCACGCAGGGGTGATCCGCGGCGGCACGCAGGGTGAAAGTATCCAGCCCCGCACCCAGTATTACCAGTTGCCTGACTCCCTCGGCCAGCGCTTCGGTGAAGGTATCCTCCGCCAGCCGGCTTCGGCCGACGACCGCCGCCCGCATGGAACGGGCCGCCGGGTCGTTGAACTGGAACGGATCGTCGATTACGCACCGGCGCAGCGATGGTTCGAGAATGGGCAGCGCGAAGGGATCCGCCAGGACGGACGGTTCATCCAGCAGCTGGTGCACCGCCCGTGCGGTAGCGACTCTCCGGGCCGAGGAAGAGGGGCGGGCTTGCGGGGCTTGGTTGTCGAGGGAACTCATAGCTCGTCTCCGATTTACAGATTCAGTAAAACACGAGCGAGGAAGCCTAAACCCTGACGCAACGTGAGGGTCAAGCCGGATATGTGAAATGTTGTACGATCGATGTGCCAGTTGGTGAGCTCGGCAGGGCAACCATGGCCTACAGCATGGGCCTGCCCGAGCAAGAGAAGAACTTCGGCGTCGATGAATATTTCATCGGTGCACCCGGTCATGTTGAGCATCGGCGATACATCTATACTGGGATTTTCCTTAACCCAATCGCCATCTATGGCCGGAAAAAACTCCTTTATTCTTGCGGCAGATCTTATGTGCATATTTATCCGCACAGTCTTAATGAGCAGCGTCCCGTCTAGGCTTGTCCAGTCGGATTCGTTCTACTCCCTGACGATAAGAAGGTCTATCCTATTTTGTCGAGCTTTCTTGATAGCGCCTGATTGGTAACCGGTCTTCGTTGCAAAGAGAGCCCGAAGATCGGGAAGATCTCTGATCTTACCTATCAGTGCATCGATCTTTTCGACGCTCACAGTCGACTTGTAGTCCTTACACTCAATAACCGTTTTATACACTACGCCAGCCAGCTCATACTCCCAGTGCAAGTCAAACTCGCGGTCCACGCCACAGTTATCTCTCAATCTCTTGTTTCTTTCGATCTTAATGTTCTTTTGTGCGGTGATGTCTTCTGCCCTCAAGAGAGCCTCATGGATACTCCCGACAAACTCTTCGTAGGCTTTACCGTCTCTCATCAAAGACTCCAGATATTTCCATTGGACGATAACGCCGTGTTAAGGGCTGAACAACGCCACCACCAAACCTAAACCATTGTGCCGTAAAACACAAAAGCTGAAGCAAACCGAAAATGCCAAGCGTTGAGAATCCCTCTTGAACGCTTTGTTATGTTTTTGCCTCAAAGTATGGACCAATGTATTGCCATGTAATTAAGATTAAAATTCCAGCAATAAAAGCAGAAATAATTGGATGTTTAAAAATTAGAGCTAATGGGTTAATGGACTTACCCACAATACTCTGCAAATGCAAAATCGCATCTTCTACTTTTTGAGGTGTACCACCACTTACAGTTTTAGACTTGCAATATAAGAATCCCTCAAGCAATTCCTTTGCTCGCTTTTTTGGAATTTGTGGGTCATATGCTTCTTCTAAACACTTTCAATATTGATCTGTTTTCTTAATTTTATAGCCCATTTCCCCTCCAATAGTTAAATGAAATTGCTCCGAAAACATAACAATTGTATATTGACCTGGCTCATTTACACTCATCGAACCAAGTCGACAAATATTTATAACCAACTGATAAAAAATGGTATTTTCTACATCTACGCCAGCCGGCGCCGAAGAAAACAAGCCGGCTTGATAACCCCATATACCGGCTCGGTTGTCTCTTCGCCTGCCTGCTATCCGCCTGAAACAGGGCGGATTTCTTATCGGCTTGCCGGGGTTATCGAGAAGTCCGATGAGGGTTATCGCGCCCGTACAGTGGTTCTTGGCTGTTGATACTGCACAAACACATCTCCATACGAGCCCCAATGGAATGCTACCGCCCGTCACTGTTTGCAGGTTCAAGCGCATCCCCGACTTACTCATTTGTGACTAGTTTTGTCGCTTCATCGGCAAAAGGCAATTGCGGAATGTCTCTTTTGCGATGCTGGTGGCAAGCCCCGGCTGAGGCCGTCAGCGCTTTGGTGTAAGCTGGTCGCTCTGGCTACTGAGGAGGAATGCGATGGAGCAGGTGCCGGTTAACAGTATTTATCGCCTGGTGCTGGACGGCGCCGGGGGCATGCGGCCGCTGGCTGCGGGGGCCGGGCTGCCGGCGGACGGGCCCGCCTGGGTGCACCTGGATTACGGGGATCCCGAAGCGGCCCACTGGCTGATGCACACCCCCTTGCTGAACGAGGCCGCCCGGGAGGCACTGCTGGGCCAGAGCAGCCGGCCCAAGCTGGTGCGCCAGGGCGACAACCTGCTGCTGATCCTGCGCGGCATCAACCACAACCAGGGGAACAGGCCCGAGGAAATGGTGGCCCTGCGCATCTTTATCACCCCGGAGCTTATCCTCAGCAGCCGGCGCCGGCCGCTGCTGTCGGAGCAGGACGTATGCGATCAGCTCGAGCAGGGGGCCGGGCCGGTCAACCCGGGCGACTGGCTGGTGGAAATGTGTGACGCCCTCACCGACCGGGCCGGCGAGTTCGTGGAAGAGCTGCACGATCAGATACTGGAGCTGGAAGAAGCGGTGCTGGAGCGCAAGCTGCCGGGCAACGGCCGGCTGGGGCGTATCCGCAAGCAGTTGATCCTGATCCGCCGCTACCTCTCGCCCCAGCGGGATCTGGTGGCCCGGCTGGCCAACGAGAAAATCGGCTGGCTGGACGAGGACGATCGCCGCCGCCTGCAGGACATCGCCGACCGGCTGCGTCGCTGGCTGGACGATCTGGACGCGGGTGTGGCCCGCACCGCCGTGCTGGCGGACGAAATCAACAACCTGATGACCGAGGCCACCAACCGCCGCGCCTACCAGATCTCGGTGATGGCACTGCTGTTCCTGCCCGCCACCTTTCTCACCGGCCTGTTCGGCATCAACCTGGGCGGCATTCCGGGGGCCGAAAGCCCGCTCGCCTTCTGGATTTTCTGCCTCACGGTACTGGTGTTGGGGGTGGTACTGGGATTCTGGCTCAAGCTGCGGCGCTGGTGGTAGCCAGCCCTGTTTACGCGATTGGCATCGTGTCTTGGAGCACTGTGGTTGACGATAGCTACAGGCCAAACACCAGCAGCAGGCCGAACAGGGCCAGCAGCCAGGCGCTGATGGCCAGTTCGTCGCAGGCGTGGTTGAAGAAGCGGCGCTTGAGGGCGATGGCCTGGTCCAGCTCCCGGCCCAGTCGCCGGTATTCGGCCTGCAGCCGTTCCAGGCTGGCCGGGTCGTCGCCGTGCAGCAGGGCGTCCAGCTCGGCCGTCAGCGGCGTGGCGGGCGCCTGCTCCGGTGGGCGAAAGCTCAGCAGGGCGTGGCCCCAGCCGCAGGCCAGGGTAAAAAAGGCCAGCAGGCACAGCACCAGGGTGATCCAGCCCAGGGGGGTGGTCGGGTGGAACAGCGGGGCGGCGTTGAAGGCGGTCAGCACGCCCAGGGCCACCAGCAACAGGCTGAACAGGGTCAGCAAGCGGCCGCCCCCGCCCTCCAGCCGGCGCAGCTCTCGCCCCTGCTCGGCCAGGTGTGCGCCAAGATGGCCGATGGTCGCCTGGCTTGCGTTCATGCCTCCTCCCCTGGCTCTGTCATAACCCGCCTGCCCTGAGGATAGCGAAGAATAAGCCCGTCTGGGTACCGGGCGGCGGCAGGCAACGAAAAAGGGCCGGAGCGGGTGCTGCCGGCCCTTGGCCCGGGGTGCTTAGTAGGTGGAACGCTGAATCGCTTCGCCGCCCGCCTCTATGTCTTCACCTGCACCACGCATGGTGTTGCAGCCGCTCAGCAATGACAGGGTAAGCAGTGACAGCAGAACCAGGACCGGGGTACGTTTTTTCATGGGTTATCTCCTTGCCAACCGTTTGGGGAGTGCCTTTGGAGTCTAGCAGCTCCCTCCCCGTTTGGCCCCCTACCCCAGGGTCAGCACCCGATCCGCCACCTTGTTCACCAGCGCCGCCTCGTGGCTCACCAGCAGCAGGGCACAGCCCCGCTCCCGGGCCAGATCCGTCAGCAGCCTGATGGTCTGCTGCTGGGTCACCAAATCCAGGCGCGAGGTGGGCTCGTCGGCAAACAGCAGCACCGGCTCCAGCAGCAGGATGCGCAAAATCGCCAGCCGCTGCAGCTCGCCGCCCGATACCTCCCGGGGCGAACGCGCCAGCAGCTCGGGCGAGAGCCCCAGCCTGGGCAGCAGCCGCTCCACCTCGGCCCAGTCCTTGCGGTGTAATTTCACCACGTCCTTCAGGCTCTGGCCCAGGCTGCACCAGGGCGCAAAGGCGGCGGGCGGATCCTGGTAGAGCTTCTGGTAGCGGGTGCGCGGCAACGCAACGTCGCGCCATACGGTGCCGGCGTCCGGCTCCAGCAATCCCAGGCAGATGCTGCCCAGGGTGCTCTTGCCGCAGCCGCTGGGGCCCACCACGCCCATCACCTCGCCGGCGCGCAGCGTGAAGGAGATATCCCGGAACAGGGGGCGGCCGCCCCGCTCCTTGGCCAGCCCCTCCACCTTCAGCACGGTGGCGCCGGCGTTCAGGGGGGCCAGTTCGGGCCAGGCGGCGGGCTCGGCGGCCAGCAGGGCCCGGCCGTAGTCGCTGGCGGGCGCCTTCAGCACCTGCTCCGCCGGGCCGGATTCCAGCACCTCGCCGTTGCGTACTATCATCACCTCGCCGCCCAGCTGGCGGGCCACGGCGATGTCGTGGGTAATGGTCAGCAGGCCGCCGCCAGCCTCCGCCACCTGCCGGAGCAGGCCGGTCACCTGGTCGCGGCTGCCTGCGTCCAGGCCCTTGGTGGGCTCGTCGGCAATGACGATATCGGCACCGCCGGTGCTGGCGGCGGCAAAGGCCAGCCGCTGCATCATGCCGCCCGACAGCTGGCCCGGCAGCCGGTGGAGGGCGTGGCCCAGGCCGAGCCGGGTCAGATCCTGTTCGGCCTGGCTGCGAGCCTGGGCCCAGTCCACACCGGCCACGTAACGGTAGCCTTCGGCTACCTGCTCGCCGGCCCGCATGGTCGGGTCCAGCGCCAGCCAGGGCTCCTGGGGCAGCATGGCCAGCTTTCTCCCCCACAACCGGCGCCGGGCAGCGGCGGGCTGATGGGTAAGCTCTTCGCCCCGCAGCCAGATCCGGCCCCGGGCCTGCAGCCCCGCCGGCAGGTTGCCCATAATGGCCTGGGCAATCAGGCTCTTGCCGGAGCCGGTTTCCCCCAGCAGGGTAAGCGGCCGGCCGGCCCTGAGGGTAAACGACAACGGCCGCACTATGGCATCTGCCGCCGCCACCGCCAGTTGTTCTACTTTCAGCAGTTCGCTCATGGCTTGCGGCCTCCCGCCAGCAGGTTGAGGGCCAGTACCAGCAGGAACACCGCCGCTATGGGTTGCAGCAGCACCCAGGGCGCCTCGTGGTAGTAGGGCAGCAGCTCGGTCATCATCAGGCCCAGTTCGGCGGTGGGCGGACGTAGCCCCACGCTGACAAAACCCAGGGCGGCAATGGCCAGGATGGCGGTGGCGGCGCCGAAGGCCCCCAGGGTCAGCACCACCGGCGCCAGGGCCGGCCACAGGTGGCGGCGCAGTATGTAGCCGGGGCTGAAGCCGAGCAGGCGCGAGGCCTCGATTTGCGGCGAGGCCATCAGGGTACGGGTGGTCAGGCGCACCACCCGGAAGTATTCAATCCACAGCACCAGCGCGATGCCCACGTACAGGGTCCAGAAGTTGCCCGGCGCTATGGCCACCAGCAGCAGCACCAGCAGCAGGCCGGGCAGGGCCAGCAGGGTGTCGGCCAGCACGCTCAGGCCCCGGTCCACCCAGCCGCCGCGCCAGCCGGCCAGCACGCCCAGCAGCACGCCGGGCACGGCGGCGGTCAGCACCCCGAGCAGGGAAAGGCCGAGGGAAAGCTGCACCGCCGAGCTCATGCGGGCCAGCATGCTGCGGCCCAGATGATCGGTGCCCAAGGGTTCGGCCAGGCTGGGCGCGGCCAGGATCTGGCTGTAGTTCTGTCGGGCCGGTTCCAGCTCGGCCACCAGCGGCAGGCCGAGGCCGAACAGGGCCAGCGCCAGCAGCAGGGCGGCGCCCAGCCGCTGGCGGGGACTTAAAAAACGGCGGCCGGCGGCGGGGGCCGCCGGGGCAGCCAGGGTAGCGGCTTGGGTCATGCTTCCCTCCTTCTCGGGTCGATACGGTGGCACAGCAGGTCCACCAGGGCGTTAAGCAGTACGAACATCAGCCCCAGCACCAGGGCGGTGCCCTGGATCATGGGTACGTCCCGCGCCACTATGGCGTGCACCAGGGCATGGCCGATGCCGGGCCAGGCGAACAGGGTTTCCACCACCACCACGCCTTCGATCAGGTACACCAACTGCATGGCCTGGTGGGCCAGCACCGGCACCGCCACGTTACGCAGGCCGTGGCGGCTGAACACCCGCCCCTCGCCCAGGCCCTTGGTGCGGCCGAAGGCGTAATAGGCGGAACTGGCCACGCCCTGCATGGCGTTGCGGCTCACCCGGCAGGCCACGGCGGCCAGCCCCAGGGCCAGGGTCAGCGCCGGCAGCAGGGTGTGGGCCGCGGTGCCGTGGCCGGCGGCGGGCAGCCAGCCCAGTTGCACCGCCAGCAGCATCACCAGCAGGATGCCGATCACGAACTGGGGCAAGGCGCGCAGCACAGTAGCCAGCAACAGGGTCAGCCGGTCGAGCCGGCCGCCGGGCCTGAGTCCGGCCAGGATGCCGAGCGGCGGGCCCAGCAGCAGCGACAGCCCCACGGCGGCGGCGGCCAGCTTGAAGGAATGGCCCAGTTGGTGGCGCAGCTCGTCGACCACCGCCTCGCCGCTCACCAGGGAATGGCCCAGATCCAGGCGCAGCAGGTCCCACAGCCAGTGGCCCAGAGCCTGCCAGGCGGGCAGGTCCAGACCCAGCTCGGCGCGCACCGCGGCGGCGGCGGCGGCGTTCACATAGTCGTAGCCGTAGCGGCCGGCGGCGATGCGAAAGGCCATGTCCCCGGGCAGGGCGTGGGTGAGGATATAGGTCAGCACCCCCACCATCAGCGCCACCAGGGCGGCCTGCATCAGCCGGTAGCTCAATACCGGTATCACTGGGCCCACCTCATCTCGCTCACCCGATAGTTACGCTCGAAGGGATCGATGCTGAAGCCCTCCACCTTGTTGGAAACGGCGGCGGTCTGCTGGTACCAGGCCACCGGGATCACCGGCAGCTGCTCATGCAGCAGGGTGGCGGCTTCCAGGCGCAACCCGGACACGGTCTCGCCATCGGTTTCCGCCAGCAGTTGCTGCAAAATCTCGCCCAGGCGCGGGGAATGCCAGTTCATGGCACCCCAGTCGCCACCTTGGGGGCCGAAGTCCTGCAGCAGGGTGCCGAGGGGATCCGGTACCAGGGCGAAGTTGCGCGCCATCAGGCCCAATTGCAGGCTGCCGTCCCGGTGGCCGGCGGGAATTTCGCTGGAGTTGGTGACGTTGACCGTCAGTTCAACCCCCAGCTCCCGCAGCTGATCCTGCATGGCGGTGGCCAGCAGCGGCAGTTCGGGCCGGTCCGCGAAGGTGGTCAGGGTCAGTTTGAAGGGTTCGCCGTTGCGGCTGAGCATGCCCTTGCCATCCGCCTGCCAGCCCAGGCCGGCCAGCAGGGCCCTGGCCTGGTCCAGATCCCGCTCGGCACCGGCTACCTCGCTCAGGTGCCAGTCGGTCAGGGACGGCGGGAACAGCTGGCCGGCCGCCGCCTCGGGGGTGCGCAACAGGGCCACGGCCATGCCGGTGCGATCCAGCGCCAGGCTCAGGGCCCGCCGGGCCTCGGGCTCGGCCAGGGCGGGATCGCCGGCGTTGAGCTTGAGGGTCACGGTGCGGGGAATGGGCTCGGAATACACGCCGAGCCGGTTGTTGCGCTGTAGCCGGGCCTGGCTGGCCGGATCCAGGGTGAAGACGATGTCGGCGTCGCCGCTTTCCGCCATCAGCGCCCGGGTCTCGCCCCGGCCGGCGGCCAGGTAGCTGAGCTGTTCGATGGCGGGCGCCTCGCCCCAGTAATCGTTGAAGGCGGCGGCGGTCAGCTTCTGCGGCATCTGCAGTTGCTCGATGCGGTAGGGGCCGGTGCCGATCACCTGGGTGGCCTCGCCGGCCTCGTTGTAGGAGGCGGGCGCCAGTATCTGGGCGGAGCTGTGGGCCAGCAGCGCCGGCAGCGGCGCGAAGGGGCTGTTCAGGCGGATCAACAGCTCAGCGCCCTCGGCGGTAATATCCGCTATCGGCGCCTCGGTCAGCATGCCGGGCTTGGCCAGGGCCAGTTGCAGCGCCTTGGCCGCTACCTCGGCGGTGAGCGGGCTGCCGTCGTGGAAGCGCACACCCTGGCGCAGGGCGAAGCGCCAGCTCAACTGGTCATCGGAAATGGTCCAACTCTCGGCCAGGCCGGGTTTGGAGTGGCCCTGGTTGTCCACCTCCACCAGGGTTTCACCGATCTGCAGCCGGGTGTAGACATAGCCGGCCTTGGAAGGATCGGTACTGCCGATTTCCCAGGGCGCGACGATGTCGAGCACGCCCTCGGTGGCATGAGTCGAGGCGGCAACGGCCAGCAGGCCGGCGCCGAGAAGGGGATAGCGCAATTGCATCATGGGGGCTACCTGGATACGAATGAAAACGAATGATTTGGTTATAATATAACATCACAATTTATCATCGTCGTCACCCCGCATTACAAGCATTTTGATGCTTCAGGTAAAAAGTGCGCTTGAGGCGTCAGGCTGGCCCGCTGACAAACGGCTCGCGGGACAAACAGACCACATACAACCCAAGCCTGTTTGTTCCTGGTTTTACTATTGCCTCACAGGACCGGTAAGAAACGCTTCTTATCCGATGGTGGCTTCCGACCTCAACTCATACGAGTCCAAGGCCCCGTCAAGTTCAGGAAAGTCTGGTCGGGTAGCGTGATGGCGGCATGGACGGTGCCGTTCTCAAAATCTTCGACCTGAGCAACCGTTGTGCCGTCGGCTTCTTTCCAGCTCACCATGAACACGCCGGGGCGGATCGGAATGGCCTGGTAGGCCTCGGTGGCAGCAGCAGCATCAAAGTCCGTTTCAGCATCCTTCGCCCAGCGCAGGGTTTTACCGTCGGCACTGAAGGAAATGCGATAAACATGCTCGCCATAGTCGGCCCGATAATCGTGGCCCAGGGCGGGAAACTGGTTTTTAGTCATGGAATATCTCCTGTGTTATCTCAATAACTGATCCTAATAGTGCTACCTTGACCGGGCACCGCACGCAGACACGCCGTGAACCCATCCCTGGCGCGAAGGGTCTACTTAGCAGCACCCGGTCGCTGCCGATAGTGCACTTCTATTCGGAACAGCTATTGAAAGATGACTCGACCAAAGCATACAACCTAAGCTATGGCTATGGACCAGCGAGGGAGAGAGCAAGATGAAAAAACTGTTCAGTGGCCTGTGCAGCCTGCTGTTGTGCCAGACGGCAAGCGCGGCACAGCCGGACACCGGCGCCCTGTTCGAGCACCGGCTGCCCCGGCTGCATGCCGGTGAAACGGTGGACATGCGCCAGTTCGCCGGCCAGCCGCTGCTGGTGGTGAACACCGCCAGCTTCTGCGGTTTTACCGGCCAGTTCGAAGGGCTGGAGGCGCTGTACCAGCGCTACAAGGATCGCGGCCTCCGGGTGGTGGGCTTTCCCTCCCACGACTTCCGTCAGGAAGCCGACGACCAGGCCAAGACGGCGGAAGTCTGCTACGTGAACTTCGGCGTCACCTTCGACATGGTGGCGCCCATCAAGGTGCGGGGCGACGATGCCCACCCCATCTTCCGGGAGATCGCCCGCCAGAGCGGCAAGGCGCCACGCTGGAACTTCTACAAGTACGTGATCGACCGGGAAGGGCGGGTCACGGCGGTGTTTTCCAGCCTGACCAAACCGGACGACAAGAGACTGAACACCGCCATAGAGGCGGTGTTGTAGTCACCCCGCGATATGGATTGTCACCCCCGCGAAGACCCCTTACCCCGCCCCCTCCGCGAAGGCGGTAAGTGGGGTGATGCGCACCTGGGCGATGCGGAAGTCTTCCACTTCCGTCACCTCGAAGCGCAGATCCTCTCGCTCGAACACGGCCCCCGCCTCCGGCAGTTGGCCGCTCCAGGCCAGCAGCATGCCCGCCAGGGTGGCATAGTCGTTGTCCGGATCCACCAGCCCCTTGCGCGCCAGCACCTGTTCCAGGTAGTGCAGATCGGTGCTGCCCTTCACCAGCCAGCCGTCTTCCTGGGCCAGCACTTCCGGGATTTCGTCCTCGTCCAGGAATTCCCCGACGATGGCTTCCAGCAGGTCATGGGGCGTCACCAGCCCCTGCACGGTGCCGAATTCGTCGTTTACCAGCACCAGGTTGCCGCGCGCCTCGCGCAGTATGTTGAGCAGCCGGATCACGCTGATGCTGTCCGGCACTATCATGGGGTCGTGGTCGCGAGCCAGTTCGGCCAGGGGCTTGCCCTCCTTGAGGCCGGCCACCAGATCCTTGCCCCGCACCACGCCCAGCAGGTTGTCCAGCTCCCCCTCGCAGATGGGGAACTGGCCGTGGGACGAGGCCATCAGCTCTTCCAGCACCACGTCGGGGCCGTCGGTCACGTCCAGCCAGAGAATGTCGGCCCGGGGCGTCATCACGGTGCGGATGGAACGCTCCGCCAAAGACAGCACGCCGCTGATCATGTGGCGCTCTTCCTCCACAAAGCCCTGATCCCGGGTCTGCTGCGGTGTGGCCTGGGGCTCCATCGCTTCCTTCCTGCCGCCCCCCATCAGGTTGAAGATGGCCTGGGTAGTGCGTTCACGCAGGGGCAGGCGTGCCTCGGCCTTTTGCGAGTTGCGCCTGGCCAGTTGGTTGAGAAACTCGATCAGGATGGAGAAGCCGATGGCGGCGTACAGATAGCCCTTGGGAATATGGAGGCCGAAGCCTTCGGCCACCAGGCTGAAACCGATCATCAGCAGGAAGCTCAGGCACAGCACCACCACCGTGGGGTGGGCGTTGACGAACTCGGTGAGCGGTTTGGAAGCCACCAGCATCACCACCATGGCCACTACCACGGCAATCATCATCACCGCCAGGTTGTCCACCATGCCCACGGCGGTAATGATAGAGTCGAGCGAGAATACCGCGTCCAGCACCAGGATTTGGGCGATAACCACCCCGAAGCCGGCATAAACCACATGGGTGCTGGCCTCGTGCATCTTGCCTTCCAGCCGTTCGTGCAGCTCGACGGTGGCCTTGAACAGCAGGAAGAAGCCGCCGGCCATCAGGATCAGGTCCCGTCCGGAAAAGCTCAGCTCACCCAGGGTGATCAGCGGCGTAGTCAGGGTGACCAGCCAGGACACCAGACTCAGCAGCGCCAGCCGCATGAACAGCGCCAGCGACAGGCCGATGATACGGGCCCGGTCGCGCTGGTGGGGCGGCAGTTTCTTGACCAGGATGGCGATAAACACCAGGTTGTCGATACCCAGCACAATTTCCAGGATAACCAGCGTCAGCAGGCCCACCCAAATAGACGGATCCATCAGGAATTCCATGATTTACCTCTTGATACGTGTCGATAGGTACAGATCAGCGAATAACGCAGGCCAGGCCGGCAAGCTGAGTATAGCCGGGGCAGCGGACAAGTCCGGATGGGGTGGCGAACGCCGGGAACGACAAGAAGAAGGGAAGAACGGGGCAGTTAAGGGTGCGTTGCAAGCAACTTCGCGAGCAATCCATATAGTTACCGGTTTTGGACCGGGCCTCTTGGTTAAAATGAGCTCATATCATATCGCTGCCGCAGTTCTTGGCAAGGGAAAAAACCGCCAGGCCCCGGTCGCAAGGCGGCGGCCTATCCGGCCAGGAGTTCGGCCGCCAGCGTGGCCAGTTGCCGACGGGCAGGCTTGAGCCCGGTCTGGGCCGGCCAGGGCAGCCAGGCGTCCGGTACCATAAAGCCGGGCAGTTGCTCGCGCAGCCAGTCGGCCAGCGCGGGACCGACCACCGGCCCGCCGTGCCAGTCGATAAAGCATACCGGCCGCTGCCCCCACTCGGGGTGGTGCACCGGCACCACCAGCGCCTGCGCCACCGCCGGGTGCTCCAGCAGGCGCAGCTCTATGGCTTCGGGCTGGATGTTCTCGCCGCCCGAGATAAACAGGTTGTCGCTCCGCCCCAGCAGCCGCAGCCGGCCGTCGCCGGTCAACTGGCCCAGATCCCGGGTGGCGAACCAGCCCTCGCTGTTCACCACCGGCTCGACCCGATCCGCCTGGAAATAGCCGGCGCAGAGCGTCTCGCCCCGGACCTGGATCTCGCCGTTCACCAGGCGCAGCTCCCGTCCGGGCAGGGGCCGCCCTAGGCCGCCGTCCGTCCCCGCCCGGTCGGTGCAAACCTGGCTGCTCATCTCCGACAGGCCGTAGCTGACCCAGGGCACCACGCCCCGCTCTCCCAGTTGCCGCACCAGGGTCCGGGGAATGGGTGCCCCACCGAGCAACAGGGCCTGCAGGCGGGAGCCGGCCGGATCGAAGCCGGCCGCCAGCAGCCGCCACAATTGGGTCGGCACCAGCGACAGATGCGTGATGGGTTGAGTACGCAGCCGCTCGGCCAGGGGGCGCTCGCGTTGCTCCAGCACCAGACTTGCCCCGGCCAGGAACACCCGGAACAGGATGGCATAGCCGCCCACGTGGAACAGCGGCAACGACAGCAGCCAGCCGCTGTCGCCGGCCAGCGGCAGTCGTGCGGCCGAGCCCCGGGCCGAAGCCAGGTGGTTACCCAGCCGGTGCGCCACCGCCTTGGGCCGACCACCGGAGCCGGAAGTGAGGATCAGGTTGCACAGCCGCCGCGGCTCCAGGGAAATGGTCGGGCCGCGTCCGAGGCGCGAACAATCAAGCCGGAGCCAGCGCCAGGGGCCCGCCGGCGCCGGTACGGGGGAACAGACGGCCGCCACCCGCAACTGTTGGGCCAGCGCCGCCAACCGGGCCGGCGGAAACGCCGGATTGAGCGGGCAGAACACCAGGCCCGCCCGTACGCAGGCCCAGGCCAGCAGCACCTCGTGCAAACCGTCGCGCACCGGCGCCGCCAGCCGGTCCCCCGCACGCAGGCCGGCCTCGGCCAACTGCTGCTGTAGCCCGTGCAGGCAGCGATCCAGGGTACGGTAATCGAGCATGCCTTCGGGGCCGACAATGGCCGGCCGCGAAGGGGTCAGGCGGGCCCAGTGCTGCACCGGGCAGTCGTTATCGCGCCTCATGGAGGCACTCCAGCCGGGCCGGATCGGGCCGGCCGTCGGCCCCCAGTACATCGGCGGCCAGCCAGCCGGCGGTGTCCAGCCCCGGCGCCTGCCCCGGGGCCCATTCGGCCGCCAGCCCGGCCAACTGGGCCAGGCCCAGGCCGGACTCGAAGCTGGAAGACACTATGACCCGCAACCCGTGTCGCCGGGCTCGTCCCACCAGCCTGGCGCAGCGATCCGGCCCGCCCAGGAGTGTAGGCTTGAGCACCAGCGCCGCCAGCCCGGCAAAGGGGTGCCAGGCGTCGCCGCGGGCCAGGGGTTCGTCCAGCGCCACCGCCAGCCCGGTCCGGGCCGCCACCAGCGCCATATCGGCCACCGTCTCGCAGGGGTCTTCCAGGTATAGGATGCGGGCCGGGTCCAGGGACCGGCCGAAGGCCAGCGCCTGAGCTCGGGTCCAGCCCCGGTTGGCATCCAGCACCAGTTGCAGCGCCGGAAAGTCCCGGCAGAGCCGCCGGATCTGCGCCAGCTCCTCGGCCAGCGGCCCCCGCGCCACCTTCAGTTTGGCCACCGCCGGCGTCCGCTCCCGCCAGTTGGCGGTGACTACGGCCCGCGCCTCGGGGTCGTCCGGCAGCAGCGGATAGGGGGCCGGCAGCGGGGGGGGTCGCTCCGGCCAGGCGCGCCGGGCGCAGGCCAGCCCGAAGCATACCGAGGGCAAGCGAGGTGCAGGCACGCCACCGGCGGCCAGGATGCCCAGGCAGTGGCTGGCCTCCGCCTGCGCCTCGTCCAGGCTCTCGCGGGAAAAACCGGGCAGCGGCGCCACCTCGCCCCAACCCGAGCCCAGTTGCAACAGCAAGCCCGCCCGCTCGTCCAGCCGGCGGCCGCGCAGCACCAGCGGACGGGCCAGGGGCAGGCAATAGCGGTACAGGGCCAGGCGCATCAGGGGTTGCGCCTGAACTTGCCGAAGTCGGGCCGGCGCTTCTCGTTGAAGGCGTTGCGCCCTTCCTGCCCTTCTTCAGTCATGTAGAACAGCATGGTGGCGTTGCCGGCCAGTTCCTGCAGTCCGGCCTGGCCGTCGCAGTCGGCGTTCAGCGCCGCCTTCAGGCAGCGCAGCGCCATGGGGCTGTGCTGCAGCATCTCCCGGCACCAGCGCACCGTTTCCCGCTCCAGCTCGGCCAGGGGCACCACGGTATTGACCAGGCCCATGTCCAGTGCCTCGGCGGCATCGTAAAGCCGGCACAGGAACCAGATTTCCCGCGCCTTCTTCTGGCCCACGATGCGCGCCATATAGGCCGCGCCCCAGCCGCCGTCGAAGGAGCCCACCCTGGGCCCGGTCTGGCCGAAGCGGGCATTGTCGGCGGCGATGGTCAGGTCGCACATCATGTGCAGCACATGGCCGCCGCCCACCGCATAGCCCGCCACCATGGCCACCACCGGCTTGGGGCAGGTGCGGATATCCCGCTGCAGATCGAGCACGTTGAGATGATGGGTGTCGTGCTCGTCCCGGTAGCCGCCGTAGTCGCCGCGGATTTTCTGGTCTCCGCCGGCACAGAAAGCCCGGTCGCCGGCCCCGGTGAGGATGATGGCCCCGATCTGCGGGTCGTAGCGGGCGTCGGCCAGCGCCGCCAGCAGTTCCTGCACCGTTTGCGGGCGGAAGGCATTGCGTACCCGGGGCCGGTTGATGGTGAGCCGGGCGATGCCGTCCGCCGATTTGTGGTAGCAAATGTCCTGGAAATCGCCGCTGCAGTCCCGCCAGCTTGCCGGGGCGTAGAGTTCGGCTTCGGTCAGGGTTTCAATCATGAGGGTACTCCGTCTAGCTGTTGGCCCCAGTGCCGCAGGCAGCGGGCCACCTCGAGGGGACGGTCGACGTGCAGATTGTGGCCGCCGTCCAGGATGAAATGGTGCAGCCGGGGGCTGGCGGCCGCCAGTTCGCCGGCCAGCCGGTGAAACTTGGGATCCTGCCGCCCCGACAGGTACGCCAGCGGCAGTCGGGTGCGGGCCAGCCAGGGTCGCAGATCCGGCTGCCGTCCCAGGGAGCTGGCCGCGAGCATGGCGGCCACCGCCGCGCCGCTGTTGCCTTGCCGCCGCCGGATCAGCGCCTGTCGCCGCGCCTCATCCAGGTCGGCGAACACCGGCTGGCGGTACCAGTCGGCCAGCACCAGTGGCAGGGGCTCCCGGGCAAAGCGCGCGGCCCAGGCGGCGTCGAGGGCCAGACGGGCATCCCGTTCCGCCTCCGGCAGGCCGGGGTGGGCGTTTTCCAGCAGCAGGCCACACAGTCCAGGTGGCTCCCGGCTGGCAAAATCCAGTGCCAGACGCCCGCCCAGGGAGTAGCCCGCCAGCAGGTAGCGCCCGAGCCCCAGCCCGGCCAGCGCCCGGGCCAGCCAGCGACGGATCCCGGCAAAATCGTGCAGCCGCCGCGCCCGGTTGCCGCCATGCCCGGGCAAGGCCAGCGGATAGCAGCGCCGGCCCGGCAAGGCCGCCGTCACCGGCTGCCAGTCCCGCTCATCGCCCAGCAGGCCGTGCAGCAGTACCAGGGGCAAGGGTTCAGGCCTCACGCAGGCGTTCCTCCAACCAATGCAGATCCTCGGCCAGTTGCCGCTCGGGCACCCGGACTTCGATCAGGGTGGCGCCGCCGTCCAGCGCCCGCCGGTAAACCTGGTCGAACGCCTCCAGGCTGGTCGGTACGGCATAGGACAGCCCGAACAGGGCGGCGGCCCGGGCAAAGTCCAGGCCGTGGGGTAGCCGGTAATAGTGATCCAGCAGGCCATCCGCCTCGGGCACCGGCAGCAGGTTGAAGATGCCGCCACCGTTGTTGTTGAGCAGGACCAGCACCAGCGGCACCCGGCTCCGGCCGAGCAGCGCCAGGCTGTTGAGATCGTGCAGGGCACTGATGTCCCCCAGCACCAGGGTGGTGGGCTCGGCGCCGGCCTGGGCGAAACCGTAGGCGGTGGCAATCAGGCCATCGATGCCGGAGGCACCCCGGTTGGCCATCACCCGCGTCGGCCCCGGACCCGGACTGCCCAGCATGTTCAGCAGCCGTGCCGCCATGCTGTTGCCCACCATCAGCCGGCCCCGCAGCAGCCGGTTCAGCCGGTGGCAGATCCCCAGTTCGGAGCAACGCCCGGTCCGCTGCGCCAGCAAGGACGCCACCGGCCGGTGCGGCAGCTCCAGCCGGTGCCAGGGCGACCGCCCGGGGGCGGGATGGCGGCGCGCAAAGTCAGCGGGGGAGCCGAGCAGCCGGCGGCGTACCCGGTAGTCCGGGTCCAGCCGGCACGGCCGGGGCTCCACCAGCCAGTAATGCCGCCAGTCATGGCCGGCGATAAAGTGCCCGAGCCGCTTGGAGATCAGCCGGCCGCCGAACTGCAGCAGCACCTCGGCCTCGGCCAGCGCCCGGCGAAAGGCCGGGTTGTGCAGGGCCAGATCGGCGTGCAGCAGGTTGCGCTCATCGAAACGGAGCTGGCTTTGCAGATCCGCCAGCAGGGGCCAGCCCAGTTGCTGTGCCAGGGTCGCCACCGCCCGGGCCTCGGCAGGATCGTCGATCTGCCCCGCCACCACCAGGCCCCGCCGGGCGCTGAACTCGGGCCAGTCCGGCTGGATGGCAGCCCGGGCCTCGACCCGCTGCCAGGGGCTCCAGGGGCTGTGGCCTTCCCGCCAGCGGCCAAGCGGCGCCAGGTAATCGGCCGCGTCGAGCGGCTCCCCCCCGGGATAGAGCGGCTCCGGAAAGGGGCAGTTCAGGTGCACCGGACCCGGCTCCAGGGCCTGCCGGGCCAGGGCCTGATCCACCGAGCTCAGCACAAAGGCGGCGGGGATCGCCGGCGTCGGGCTCGGCAAGGCCTGCCGGTACACCGGGTATTCCGCAAAGATCCCCGCCTGGGCGATGGCCTGGTTACTGCCGTTGTCGATCAGCTCCACGGGCCTGTCCGCCGACAGCAGGATCAGGGGGATGCCGCTCTGGCGCGCCTCGATCACCGCCGGGTAGAGGTTGGCCACCGCCGTGCCCGAGGTGGTGATCACCGCCACCGGCCGGCCACTGCCCCGGGCCAGCCCCAGCGCCATAAAGCCGAGGCCGCGCTCGTCGAAGTGCGGGTGCAGGCGAAAGCCGGCGTGGGCCGCGGCGGCCATGGTCAGGGGGCTGGAGCGGGAGCCCGGCGCCAACGCCAGATCGCGTACCCCCAGGCGGTACAGTTCTTCCAGCAGCAGGCTGGCCCAGACCTGGTTGAAGGTGGCGAAGCGATGCGGGAACATGGCTAGCCCCCCTCGCGCAGCAGTGTCAGCACCGAGGCCAGCTTGTGGTCCAGTTCGGCCCACTCGGCGGCGGCGGTCGAGCCGGCCACTATGCCGGCACCGGCAAAAAGATCCACTGCCCCGGGGCCGATGCGGGCGCAACGGATGGCCACCGCCAGCTCGGCGGTGTCGCGGCTCAGCAGGCCGCAGGCCCCCGCATACCAGCCCCGCCGGTAGGGTTCGTGGGCCTGCAGAAAGGCCAAGGCCGCCGGCCGGGGCGTACCGCCCACCGCCGGGGTGGGATGCAGCGCCGCCAGCAGTTGCCAGTCCCGCACCGGCGCCTTCAGCCGGGCACCGATGTCGCGCTTGAGATGCTGCAGCAGCCTGAGCGGGATCACCCTGGGTTCCCCCCGTTGCAGCCGGTCGGCCAGGGGGGCCAGCCGTGCCAGGATATCGGTCTGAACCAGGTGGTTCTCGTGGCCGTTCTTGTGGTCGGCCAGCAGGCTGGCCGCCAGGGCGGCGTCGGTTTCCTCGTCGCCGGTACGGCGCACCGTGCCCGCCAGCGCCTCGGTTTGCAGCCGGCGGCCTTCGCGCCGGTACAGCCGCTCCGGGGAGCAACCGATAAAGGCCTGGCCGGGGGTGAATTCAAAGCCGAAGTGAAAGCAGTCCGGTTCGCGACCGGCCCAGCCGGCCAGCATGCGCCAGGGATCCACCGAGGTTTCGGTGTACAACCGGCTGCGACGCGACAGCACCACCTTGGGAGTGCGGGCCAGGCGGTCCGGAGCGGTCACCCGTTCGACCAGCGCCCGCCAGGTCCGGCGGCCGGGCCTGTCCCGGCGCCGATAGTCGACGGGGTCCAGGGACGGTAGGGGCTGTTCCGGCCGCAGTTGCTCCAGCGCCGCCAACGCCGCCGCCAGTTCGGCCTCCCTGTTGTCCGGCCGCAGCCAGAGGTTGAGGCAGAGCTGTACGCTCTGCCCCCGGCGCACCAGCTCGACCCGCGGCAGCACGAAGCGACAGGGGCCGAAACCGGGCCAGCCGGGGGCCGCGGGATCGAAGGCCTGGCCGCCGAAATAGCGGGGACTGTCGCCCCGGGTCGGCATCTGTTCGTCGCGGCGGCGGATCTCGGCCGGGTCGGTCAGGGTCTCGATGCAGCCCAGGGTTGCGTATTCGGGCCTGTCCGGGCCCCGGCCATGCCAGTAGATGCGGGGGTAGAGCGACTGCGCCCGCAGCCAGCCCGGAAAGGAGTGCACCGCAAAGGTATTGCGCAGCCGGATAAAACCATCGCAGGGTGAATGGCGCAGGGCCAGCAGTTGTTGCCGGAGAGGAGTCTGGGTCAGCATAGGCGTTCATCAAAACCGGTGATAACCCAGACTCTACTAAAGTGGTAGCCGTCTTCCCCTGCCCCGGATCAAGGTTATGGCCGATTGGACTGGGCAGGACACCACAACGACCCTGTTCATGCCTGGACCGGCCGGTTATGCTGGGAGCCAACGCTCATTTTGGTGGCTGTGGACCACCTTGCAGAAGGAGCCGACACCATGCCCAAACTACTGTTGAACGCCGATATGGGGGAAAGCTTCGGCCCCTGGGTGATGGGCTGCGATCAGGAGCTGATGCCCTTCGTGGACCTGGCCAACGTGGCCTGCGGCTTTCATGCCTCCGATCCGGACACCATGCGCCGCACCGTGCGCCTGGCGCTGGAGCAGGGGGTGAAAGTGGGTGCCCACCCCGCCTACCCGGATCTGGTGGGCTTCGGCCGCCGCTCCCTGGCCTGCTCCCCCGCCGAAATCGAGAACCTGGTGCTCTACCAGCTGGGGGCGCTGGACGCCCTGTGCCGGGCCGAAGGCGGCCGGGTCACTTACGTCAAGCCCCACGGCGCCCTCTACAACGACATGATGCAGGACCCGGCCCGGCTGGAGGCGGTGATAAAGGCGGTGGCCGCCTATGACCCCACCCTGCCGCTGATGGTGATGGCCACCCGGGATCCGCAGCCGGCCCGCACTCTGGCCGCCCGGCACGGCGTCACCCTCTGGTTCGAGGCCTTCGCCGATCGCGCCTACGACGCCCAGGGCTACCTGGTCTCGCGCCGGTTGCCCGGCGCCGTACACCAGGACCCCGCCGTCATCGTCGAGCAGGCCCGCCGCATCGCCCAGGGCCAGGCGCTCACCGCCAGCGACGGAAGCCCGCTGATGCTGGCGGCCGACACCCTGTGCGTGCACGGCGACAACCCCGAGTCCATCGCGGCGGTCAAGGCTATCCGCCAGGCCCTGGATCAACTGGCATGAGCACCCTGCCCCGGCTGGAAAACGCAGGCATGGACGCCTGGCTGGTGCGGCTGTTCGACAGCATCGACGAGCGCAACATGGGCTGGATCACCGCCCTGGTGCGCGGCTGCGAACAGGCGTTTGGCGACGACCTAGTGGATCTGGTGCCCTCCTACACCACGGTGCTGGTGCAGTACGATCCCTTGCGCCTCGGCGACGACCAAGCACGGAAGAAGCTGCAGGCCCTGTTGGCCGGGCTGACCCCGGACCGGGACCATGCCGACGCCCCGGTCAAGGAACTGCCGGTGTGGTATCACCCCAGCGTGGGCCCGGACATGGCCCGGCTGGAGCGGCATACCGGCCTCGCCGCCGAGCGGCTGATCCGGCTGCACAGCGAGCACGAGTACCGGGTATTCGCCCTGGGCTTTGCCCCCGGCTTCGCCTTTATGGGCACCCTGCCCGCCGAACTGGAGCTGCCCCGGCTCGACACCCCTCGGCCGCGGGTGCCGGCGGGCAGCGTGGCCATCGCCGGCCGCCAGACCTCCGCCTACCCGCGGCCCTCCCCCGGCGGCTGGAACCTGCTCGGGCGCACCAGCGCCACCCTGTTCGACCCGCGCAGCAAACACTTAAGCCTGCTGCAGGTGGGCGACAGGGTACGCTTCGTGCCGGTCGACAAGGCCGCCTTCGAGCGCCTCGGCGGCGATACCTCTCCCATGGCAACAAGGTAGTTCACGATGGCACCAGGATACCTCACCATCAGCCGCCCCGGCCCGCTCAGCACCCTGCAGGACGCCGGCCGCTATGGCGTGCGCCGCCTCGGCGTCACCCAGGGCGGCCCCGCCGATTTGCACGCCTGGGCCTGGGCCAACTGGCTGCTGGGCAACCCCTGGGGCAGCACGGCGCTGGAAATCACCCTCGGCGGCCTGGAACTCAAGGCCGGGCAGGACTGCCGGCTGGCCCTGGCCGGCCCGGACATGCAGGCCACCCTGGACGACCAGCCCCTCACGCCCTGGCGGGCCTTCACCCTCAAGGCCGGCCAGGTGCTGAGCCTCGGCATGTGCCGCCAGGGGATGCGCGCCTACCTGGCGGTGGCCGGCGGCTTTGTCGCCGAGCCGGTGCTGGGCAGCCGCGCCTGCGTGATACGCGACGGCCTGGGCGGCCACCAGGGCGACGGCAGCAAGCTGGCGGTCGGCGATCGGCTGGCTTTTGTGCCGAATGAAACCGCCATGCCGGCGCGCCGCCTGCCCGAGGATGCCCTGCCCGACTATGGAGAAACGCCCCGGCTGGCGCTGATCCCCGGCGCCCAGTTCCGCTTTTTCGATGATGCCAGCCTGCTCAACGCCTTCGGCCAACCCTGGCGGGTCGACAACCGCTCGGATCGCATGGGCATCCGCCTGCAGGGGCCGGCGCTGCATTGCTCCATCGCCTCGATCATCTCCGAGGGCATCAACCTGGGTGCGGTGCAGGTACCGCCGGACGGCCAGCCCATAGTGCTGCTCAACGACCGCCAGACCATCGGCGGCTATCCCCGCTTCGGCACCCTGACGCCCCTGGCCTGTTCCCGCCTGGCCCAGTGCCGCCCGGGCCAGCCGCTCTGGCTGTACAGCGCCGCCACCGACGGCGCCCAGCGGGAGCACCGGCAATTCCGGGCGCGGTTCGAATAACCGAGCCCCGCCCGCGCGGCCTGCTACAGCCACCGTGTCGGATAGCTCCGCCGCCCCGTGCCGCGGTGATACAGCAGGCCCATCAGCACGATCAGTACCGCCCCTATTGCCACCGGCGACCACAGGAAGTCCCAGCCCTGGCCACCGAGCATCACGATCAGGGGGTTGGCCCCGGCCGGCGGGTGGGTAGTGTCGGTCAGCAGCATCAGGCTCACCGCCAGGCCCACCGCCAGCCCCAGCGACCAGGAGTGCACCCCAAACAGGCTCATGGAAGTCAACCCGACCAGGGTGGTCAGGAGATGGCCGAGCACGATGTTCCGGGGCTGGGCCAGCGGGCTGTCCGGCAGGCCGAAGAGGATCACCATGGTGGCGCCGAAAGGTGCCATCAGCCACAGGGCCCCGTCATTGAACTGCTCCAGGCCGGCCAGCACCGAAATGCACAGCATGGCGCCCGCTCCCGCCACCAGGGCCGGGCCCGCGGCCGACAGGCGGGAAATCACCGTATTGCTCATCAGAATCTCCTCTGAAAAAAGTAGACCGATTTGTCTACATGCATTCTAAGGTAGACAGATCGGTATACCTCTGTCAACATCGACGAAAAAGGAGAGACCCATGGACAAGCGCCAGCAGCTTATCGTCACCGCCTTCGAGTTGTTCTACCGGCACGGCATTCATGCGGTGGGCATCAACCAGATACTGCAACACTCGGGGGTGGCGAAGAAAACCCTGTACCACCACTTCCCCGGCAAGGAGGCGCTGGTGGAGGCCGTGGTGGCCCATCGTGACCGGAACTACCTGGAATGGCTGGACACCCGCCTCGCCCGGGCGGAAGGCGACGTGCCGGCGGTGATCGAGGCGCTGTTCGATGCCCTGGACGACTGGTTCAACGACAGGGTCGAGCTGCTCACCGCATTTCATGGCTGTTTTTTTATCAATACCTGCGGGGAATACGGCGATCCGGAGCACCAGGTGCACCGCCGGTGCGCCCGGCACAAGGCCGCCGTGCTCACCTGCATCGCCGGCCACCTGGCTCGTTGCGGCCTGGAGCCGGAAAAGGCCCGCGCCCTGGCCGACACCCTGGGGCTGCTGAAGGAAGGTGCCATAGTGCAGGCCCATGTAACGGGCGACAAACAGGCGGCGCTCAAGGGCAAAACCCTGGCCACCACCTTGACCGCACCCTGCCTCGAGCCGGACCGGTCAGGTAACTCTTGAAGTGATGGGATCCCGGACGCTCACCCGAACCGGCGCGACTCCCGGTTGACCTCGTCTACCTGGCCGTTCAGGGTCCAGTAGTCGTAGAGGTAGCCGAGCAGGAAGAGGCCACCGGTGAAGAACCAGATGATGGCGGTGATCCACTTGCCCATATAGAGCCGGTGGGCGCCGAAGATGCCGAGGAAAGTCAGCAGTATCCAGCTGACGTTGTAGTCCTTGGGGCCGGCCAAGTAGCGACGCTCGGCGGAGCGGTCCATGGAGGGGATCAGGAACAAGTCCACTATCCAGCCGATAAAGAACAGGCCGAGGGTAAAGAAGTAGAGGGTGCCGCTGATGGGGCGGCCGTAGTAGAAGCGGTGCGCGCCCATAAAGCCGAATATCCACAGGATATAGCCGATCACCTTGCTGTGCGTGTTGTTGACAATCACCCTTATCCCCTTGCCGTATTAAAAAGGGGGATTCTACTCCCGGAAAGCCCGGCCGACCATCCGCGAAGGCACAGGGGCGACGACAAGCGTCGCCCCGATACGCCCTCAACGGCTGGCGGAGTAGCTGTTGTCCCAGTCCTTCCATACCGGCTGCAGGCCGGCGGCGGCCACCGCCCTGGCCACCTCGGCCGGGGCGCGGTCGTCGTCGATCTCGAACTGCTCCAGCTCGACGGTGGCGTCGGCGTAGCCGCCGGGTTGGGTCTTGGAGCCGGCGCTGATGCTGGTGACCCCGAGCGGGATCACCTTGTCGCGGAACTGCTCCGACTCCCGGGTGGACAGGCTGAGTTCCAGCTCCTGGTCGAACAGCCGGTAGGCGCAGATCAGCTGCACCAGCTGGCGATCGCTCATCACCGACTTGGGCTCCAGGCCGCCGGCGCAGGGCCGCAGGCGCGGGAAGGATACCGAATAGCGGGTCTGCCAGTAGTGCTTCTGCAGGTAGCGCAGGTGCGCCGCCACATAGAAGCTGTCGGCGCGCCAGTCTTCCAGCCCGAACAGGGCGCCCAGGCCGATCTTGTCGATGCCCGCCTTGCCCAGCCGGTCCGGGGTTTCCAGCCGCCAGCGGAAGTCCTTCTTCTTGCCGCGGATATGGTGCTGGTCGTAGGTCAGGTGCTGGTAGGTCTCCTGGTACACCATGACACTGTCCAGCCCGAATTCCCGAAGCTCGGCGTATTCCTCTTGGGACAGGGGCTGCACTTCCATCATCACATAGCTGAAATGGCGCTTGATGACCGGCAGCACCCGCTTGAAGTAATCGAGCCCCACCTTGCCCTCGTGCTCGCCGGTGACCAACAGCACGGTGTCGAAGCCCATGGCCTTGATCGCCAGGCATTCCCGCTCTATCTCTTCCTCCGTCAGGGTGCGCCGCTTGAGCCGGTTGCTCATGGAAAAACCGCAGTAGGTGCAGTCGTTGGCGCACAGGTTGGACAGGTAGAGCGGGATATAAAAGCCCACCGTATTGCCGAAGCGCTGGCGGGTCAGGCGGTAGGCCTGCTGCGCCATCTGCTCCAGGTAGGGCTCGGCGGCCGGCGAGATCAGCGCCATAAAGTCGTGCAGATCCCGCTTGCGATTGGCCAGGGCCCGCTCCACGTCCCGCGCCTGCTTGCCGTAGATGCTCAGCTTGATGTCGTCCCAGTCCAGGGACGACCAGACCTCGAAGAAGCTCATAACGCCCCCAGGAAGGCGGTGAGCGGGCTGGAGGCCTGGGCCTGGTGGCTCTGGCCGGCCAGGCCCGCCTCAAAGGCCATGCGCCCGGCTTCCACCGCCAGCCGGAAAGCCCGGCCCATGGCCACCGGATCGCCGGCCACGGCGATGGCGGTGTTCACCAGCACCGCATCGGCACCCAGCTCCATGGCGTAGGCGGCGTGGCTGGGTGCGCCTATGCCCGCGTCCACCACCACCGGCACATTGGACTGCTCGATGATGATCTCGAGGAAGTCCCGGGTCACCAGTCCCTTGTTGGAGCCGATGGGCGCGCCCAGCGGCATCACCGCCGCACAGCCGGCTTCTTCCAGCCGCTTGCACAGCACGGGATCGGCGCCGCAGTAGGGCAGCACCACGAAGCCCTCCTGCACCAGCCGCTCGGCGGCGCGCAGGGTTTCGATGGGATCGGGCAGCAGGTATTTGGGGTCCGGGTGGATCTCCAGCTTGAGCCAGTTCGTGCCCAGGGCCTCCCGCGCCAGCCGGGCGGCGAACACCGCCTCGTCGGCGTTCTTGGCGCCCGAGGTGTTGGGCAGCAGGTTGACGCCCAGCGCCAGCAGCGGCGGCAGTATGTCGTCGCTGTGGGACTTGAGGTCCACCCGCTTCAGGGCCATGGTCACCAGCTCGGAGCCGCTGGATTCGAACGCCGCCTTCATGGTGGCGCCGTTGGCAAACTTGCCGGTGCCGGTGAACAGGCGGGAATTAAAGGTCTTGTCGGCGATGGTCAGGCTCATCTCAGCCTCCGGCGATGGCGTGGAACAGGGTGATGGTGTCGTCGGGTGCCAGGGCCTGCTCGGGCCAGCGGCCGCGGGCCACCACCTGCTGGTTGAGGGCGACCGCCACCCCGGGTTTGTCTTGCTCAAGCTCCGCCAGCAGCCGGCCCAGGGTGGTGCCCTCCGCCAGCTCCAGCGCTTCGTCGTTCAGGGTTACGCGCATGATGATTCTCCACTCTCTGGGCCGCACACGGGGCAGGCCGGATCCCTAGGCACCTTGAGGCTGTGCCAGCGATGGGCCTTGGCCTCGAACAGCTTGAGTTCGCCCCAGGGCACGCTGCCGGTGCCGGTTAAAAACTTGATGGCTTCCAGCGCCTGCAACAGGCCGATGGTGCCCACCACGGGCCCGATGACGCCGGCGTTGCCGCAGTTGAGCCGCTCGCTCTGCTCGGGCTGGTACAGGCAGCGGTAGCAGCCGTGATCCAGTTCCGGGTTGAGCGCCAGCAACTGCCCCTCGAAACGGATGGCGGCCCCCACCAGCAGCGGCTTGCCCCAGGCGTAGCAGGCGGCGTTGATGGCCTGGCGCACCGCCATGTTGTCGGTGCAGTCCAGCACCAGGTCCACCTCGGCCACGAAGTCACCCAGGGCGCGCTCGTCCAGCTTCTGGTTGACCGCGATCAGCTCCACCTCGGGGTTGAGCCGGTGCAGCTTGTCCCGGGCCACCTCGGCCTTGCTCAGCTTGAGGCTGTCACTGTCGTACAGGGTCTGGCGCTGCAGGTTGCTCACCTCTATCTGGTCGAAGTCGGCCAGCCACAGGGTACCCACCCCGGCCGCCGCCAGGTACTGGGCGGCGGGCGAGCCCAGGCCGCCCAGGCCGACGATCAGCACGGAGGCGTTTTTCAGCCTGAGCTGACCTTGCTCGCCCACCTCTTCCAGCAGCAGGTGGCGGCTGTAGCGCAAGAATTCGCCGTCACTCAGCATGATCCCCCTCCACCAAGGTCAGCAGCTCACGGATGGCTGCATCCGGGTCCGCCGCTTCGGTGATGGCGGTGACCAGGGCGATGCTGCCCACTCCGGTCCGCGCCACCAGCGGCACCCGCTCCCGGCTGATGCCGCCGATGGCCACCAGCGGGTAGTCGTCCATCAGCGCCACGTAACGACCCAGCCGCGCCAGGCCCTGGGGCCGGGACGGCATGTCCTTGGTCTTGGTGGGGAAGATGTGCCCCAGCGCCAGGTAGGAAGGCTTGAGCTCCCGGGCCCGCAGCATCTCGTAGTAGCCGTGGGTGGAGAGCCCCAGTTTCAGGCCGGCGGCGCGAATGGCCTCCAGATCCGCCACTTCGATATCTTCCTGGCCCAGGTGCACGCCGTAGGCGCCGTGGCGGATGGCCAGCCGCCAGTAATCGTTGATAAACAGCCGGGCCTGATAGCGCCGGCCCAGCTCGACAGCAGCCTGGATATCGGCCTCCACCTCGGCGTCGGCCTTGTCCTTGATGCGCAGCTGCAGGGTGCGCACGCCCTGCCCGAGCAGCCGCTCCAGCCAGGCCACCGAGTCCACCACCGGATAGAGCCCGAGCCTCAGGGTATCCATGGCCGCGAAGGCGCCCCGGGGCAGGCTGCCCTCGAGGCCCAGTTGCTTGCCCAGGGCCGAGCCCGGCATCACCACGGTGGGGAAGTCTTCGCGTCGGTCGGGCCAGCCCAGGTGGGCCACCGGGCCGGCACCCCGGCCCAAGCCTTCCGCGGCCTTGAGCCCCTGGTTGACGTAGGCCTTGGCCAGCACCAGGGCATCCTCGATCGGGTAGTCCTGGGCCACGGCGGTGGCGATGGCCGAAGCCAGGGTGCAGCCGGTGCCGTGGCCGTGGACGGTGTCCAGCCGGGGGCTGGCCAGCCAGATCTCGCGTTGGCCGTCGGTGAAGTAGTCGAGGGCCTGATCCCCGCTCCAGTCCAGGTGGCCGCCCTTGACCAGCACGGCGCGCGCGCCCAGCTCCAGCAGGGCCGCGGCGCCGGCACGCACCGCCCGGGGCGAGTCGGGCACTATGCCCGACAGCGCCGCCAGCTCGGTGGCGTTGGGGGTGATCAAATCCACCTCGGGCAGCAGATGCTGCTTGATGGCCGGCAGCAGGTTGGCCTCGGCCATGGCCTGGCCGGTGCTGGCGATGGCCACCGGATCCAGCACCACCCAGGGTTGCCACTGGCGCCGGTATTCCTTCAGGTAGCGGGCCAGCACCTCGGCGCGCAGGCCGCCGGGCAGCAGGCCGATCTTGATGGCCCGGGCCGGCAGGTCGGTGGCCAGGGCCACCAGCTGGCTGGTGAAGGCCTGCATCAGCACCGGCTCCACCATAGACACCGTGACCGAGTTCTGGGCGGTGATGGCGGAAATCACCGAGCAGCCGTGGCCGCCCAGCGCCTGTATGGTGTGCAGGTCGGCCTGAATGCCGGCGCCGCCGCCCGAGTCCGAGCCGGCGACGGTCCAGACGATGGGTCGGGTCATGCCTCCTCCTGCTCCAGCTTGTCGGCCTGGTGGTAGAGCTCGCCGCCACGCTTCTTGAACTCCTGCGACATCTGGGCCATGCCGGCGACCACGGCCTCGCTGTTGCCGTCCATGTCCACCAGCTGCACCGTGATGTTGTTCTCCAGGCTGGCGGCGTAGTCGCGCACGTCCTGGGTGATCTTCATGGAGCAGAACTTGGGCCCGCACATGGAGCAGAAATGGGCCACCTTGCCGGACTCCTGGGGCAGGGTCTCGTCGTGGTAGGCACGGGCGGTTTCCGGATCCAGCGCCAGGTTGAACTGGTCTTCCCAGCGGAACTCGAAACGGGCCTTGGACATGGCGTTGTCGCGGATCTGGGCGCCCGGGTGACCCTTGGCCAGGTCGGCGGCGTGGGCGGCGATCTTGTAGGTGATCAGCCCCTGCTTGACGTCTTCCTTGTTGGGCAGGCCCAGGTGCTCCTTGGGCGTGACGTAGCACAGCATGGCGCAACCGAACCAGCCGATCATGGCGGCGCCGATGCCGGAGGTGAAGTGGTCGTAGCCGGGGGCAATGTCGGTGGTCAGCGGGCCCAGGGTGTAGAAGGGCGCCTCGTGGCAATGCTCCAGCTGCTCTTCCATGTTGCGCTTGATCATGTGCATGGGCACGTGGCCGGGGCCTTCGATCATCACCTGCACGTCGTATTCCCAGGCCACCTTGGTCAGCTCGCCCAGGGTGTACAGCTCGGCGAACTGGGCCTCGTCGTTGGCGTCGGCGATGGAGCCGGGGCGCATGCCGTCACCCAGCGACAGGGACACGTCGTAGGCGGCACAGATTTCGCAAATTTCGCGGAAATGCTCGTAGAGGAAGCTTTCCTTGTGGTGGGACAGGCACCACTTGGCCATGATGGAGCCGCCGCGGGAGACGATGCCGGTGACCCGCTTGGCGGTCATCGGCACGTAGCGCAACAGCACGCCGGCGTGGATGGTGAAGTAGTCCACGCCCTGCTCCGCCTGTTCGATCAGGGTGTCGCGGAACACTTCCCAGGTCAGGTCTTCGGCCACGCCGTTCACCTTCTCCAGCGCCTGGTAGATGGGCACGGTGCCGATGGGTACCGGGCTGTTGCGCAGTATCCATTCACGGGTCTCGTGGATGTAGCGGCCGGTGGAGAGATCCATCACGTTGTCGGCGCCCCAGCGGGTGGCCCACACCAGTTTCTCCACTTCCTCCTCGATGGAGGAGGTCACCGCCGAGTTGCCGATGTTGGCATTGATCTTCACCAGGAAGTTGCGGCCGATGATCATCGGCTCGGATTCCGGGTGGTTGATGTTGGCGGGAATGATGGCGCGGCCCTCGGCCACTTCCTTGCGCACGAACTCGGGGGTGATGAACTCGGGCAGGTTGGCGCCGAAGTTCTGGCCCGGGTGCTGCCGGAGCAGCAGCTCGTCCCGCACCCGCTCGCGGCCCATGTTCTCGCGGATGGCGATGTACTCCATCTCGGGGGTAATGATGCCTTTACGGGCGTAGTGCATCTGGGTCACGCACTGGCCCAGCTTGGCCTTGCGCGGCTTGGGCAGGTGCTCGAAACGCAGGTGATCCAGGCCGTCGTCGGCCATGCGTTGCTGGGTGAACTGGGAGGTGGCGCTGTCCAGCTCCTCGGTGTCGTCACGCTCCAGTATCCACTGCCGGCGCAGTTGGGGCAGGCCCTGGCGCACGTCCAGCTCGGAGTCCGGATCGCCGTAGGGGCCGGAGGTGTCGTACACCGGCACCGGCGCATTGGGCTCGAGAATGGGATTTTCCTGGGTGCCGCCCTTGAAGCTGTCGGCCAGGCGGATTTCGCGCATGGCCACCTTCAGATCCGGGCGCGAGCCTTCGATATAGATGCGGCCGGAGTTGGGAAAGGGTTCGCCCTTGAGGTTCTGGATATAGTCCTGGGCCTGGCTGCGTACTTCGCGACGATTAATTTTTGACATAGCAATCTCACCTTGCGTCCATTGAGTTCGTGAAAATGCTTGTCAGGAGTGTTGAGGAAGAACCGGGCGGGTGGGAAAGGGTCTTGGGGCCAGGTTCTCACTTGTTTCCCTTCGCAGGTATTAGCCTGATCAGGTTCAACGGATCCCGCTTTCGCGGTCTCAGCCCTTGGGGGCACTCCGACAAGATGGACGTCAGTATAGCCAGAGCCACCGGTCAAAAGCAAAGCGGTTGGATACAATTTTTGCAATCCTGGGTTAACTCTTTATCAACAAAAGAAAATATATTCACTCTGCTGACAAGGCCGTCTGTACATGATCGAAAGGGTCGGCCAAAGGGCCAACTCCGCCGACCGTGAAATGCCATGGATGGCATTTCCGAGCCCCCATGGACGGGTTTACGGCGTGTCGGCGGAGGTGGCCCCGTTTCCTCTTCCCTACGGTTGCTTGAGACGAATAGACAGCCTGATTACAGGTAGGCGCCCGCTCACCCCCAGGCCAATCCCAGCGCCAGCAGTCCGGTAAAGATCAGGGTGCCGCGGGCGGTCAGCCCCAGGGCCCGGTTCAGCGCCGGCCCCTGCTCGGTCAGCACCAGCCGGGTGGCTTCGGCCAGGGGCCAGAGCCCGAACAGGGCCAGAAAGCCCCAGCCCGCCATCAGCTGCTGCCCCGCCAGCAGGGCCGTGGCCAACACCAGCAATTGGTAGGCCCGCGCCCGCGCCAACCCCAGGCACAGGGCCAGGGTGTGCTTGCCCGCCAGGCGATCCGACTCCAGATCACGGATATTGTTAATATTGAGCACCGCCACCGACAGCAGGCCTGCCGCCAGGGCGGCCCAGCCGGCGCCGCTGCCCAGTTGGTGCTGCATCAACCAGTTGGTGCCCAGCACCGCCACCGGGCCGAAGAACATGAACACCGCCAGATCCCCCAGCCCCCGGTAGCCGTAGGGGCGCCGGCCCATGGTGTAGGTCAGGGCCGCCAGCAGGGCCAGGGCGCCCAGCAGCAGAAAACCGAGCCAGGCGCCCCAGTCGGCGCCCAGGGCCCACGCCAGCAGCAGCAGGCCGGACAGCGCCGCCAGCCCGGCGGTCAGCCGGATCGACGCCAACAGCTGCGCCGGGGTCACCTGGCCCGAGGCCAGCACCCGGACGGGCCCGGCGCGTTCGGCCGAGTCGGTGCCGCGCACCCCGTCGCCGTAGTCGTTGGCCAGGTTGGAGAGGATCTGCAGCAGCAGGGCGGTGAGCAGCGCCAGGAAGAGCACGCCGCCGTCGAAGGCACCGGCTCCCGCGGCTGCGCCGGCGCCCAGCAGGATGGACGCCACCGCCAGGGGCAGGGTCTTGGGTCGAATGGCATTCAGCCAGGTGCTCAGGGGCATCGGCGCTCTCTTGATCGTCAAAGGAAAACCCTATCATACCCAAGCCCCGGGCGATAAAAACAGCGCTACCGTCCCCGGCGGACAGATGTTACTTTTAGTTAAAGATATCTCTGACGGCGATTAACGGGGTCACAACAATGCGGATTGCGGTTTACGGCTATGAACTTCCCCTGACCATGGCGCTGACCATCAACGGTACCCCCCTCGGCCGCCGCCGGGGTTGGTATGTATGCATCGACGGCCACTGGGGCGAGGTCGCCCCCCTGCCCGGCGGCTCCCGCGAGTCGCTGGCACAGGCAGAACAGGAACTGCTGGCCGCCTGCGAGCGGCTCAGCCGGGGCGAGCCCCACGGCGCCCGCCTGCCCTCGGTGCAGTTCGGGCTGGACTGTGCCCTGACCGCCGTCCAGGGCGAGCCGGCCCCCTCCCTGCCGCTGCTGGAAGGCGAACGGGAACCCATTATCCGCGCCTGGCGCTGCCGCCGGGTACACCCCCGGCGGGCCTGGCTGACCCTCACCGGCGAGGTGCAGCATGACGCCGGCCTGGTGCGCGAGCTGACCCTGCTGGTGCCCGGCCTGCAGTTGGTGCTGGACGCGGGCAGCCGTCTGAGCGAGGAGCAGCTCACCGGCCTCTGGCGACGCATCGATCCCGGCCGCATCGACTGGCTGCTGGATCCCGCCGCCGACATGGCCGCCAGCCAGCGCCTGGCGGAACGCCACGGCTGGCCGGTGGCCTTCGATCTCGGCCGCCATGCCTCCCTGGATTACCCCCTGTTCGAACAACTGAAAGCCCTGGTGCTCAGGCCCACCCAGTTGGGCAGCCTGGCGCTGTGCCGGGAACTGGCTGAACGGGCACAGGCCCAAGGGCTGGAAGTGATGGTGGCCGACAGCCTGGAAAGCGGCTTGGGCAACGCCCTGCTGGCCCGCCTGGCCCAGTGCTGGGCGCCGGGCCAAGCGGCGATGCTGGACCGGCTGCGCTACCTGCTGGACAAGGGGGTGGACGGCAACGGCCGGCCGGATCCCGGCAGACTCACCCTGCTCCGGGAATACGGCTGACCGGCTCCGAACGGACACCGAAACCCGGCCCCGGGCCAAGGTTTCCTTGGCATCCGGGGGGTAAATCCGTATAGTCAGGCCGATATTTCGACAGGTTCCCTATCTATGTTTCAAGACAACCCCCTGCTGGCCCAGCTCAAGCAACAGCTGCGCGAATCCATGCCGACCAAGGAAGGTACCGTCAAGGCCACCGCCAAAGGTTTCGGCTTCCTCGAAGTGAGCGAGAAGGAAAGCATTTTCATTCCGCCGCCCTACATGAAGAAGGTGCTGCACGGCGATCGCATCACCGCCCTGGTGCGCACCGAAAACGAGAAGGAAGTGGCCGAACCGGAAACCCTGCTCGAGCAGGGGCTGACCCGCTTCGTGGCCCGGGTGAAGTGGTTCCGTGACCGGCTCAACATCGTGCCCGATCACCCGCTGATCAAGGACGCCATCAAGGCCCGCGCCATCAAGGGGTTGGATGAAAAGAACCTGAAGGACGGCGACTGGGTGCTGGGCGAGCTCAAGCGCCACGCCCTGAACGACAACGGTTTCTTCGCCGAGGTGGTGGAACTGGTGGCCGGGGTGGATGATCCCATCGCTCCCTGGTGGGTGGTGCTGGCCCGCAACAAGCTGGCCAACCAGGCGCCGCGGGATCAGGACGAGTGGCAGACCCTGGAAGAATCGCTGCCGCGCCGGGATCTCACCGAGGTGCCCTTCTTCACCATCGACAGCGAATCCACCCAGGACATGGACGACGCCCTCAGCGTGAAGAAGCTGGACAGCGGCTGGGAGCTGACCGTGGCCATCGCCGATCCCACCGCCTATGTGCCCCACGACAGCGATCTGGACAAGGTTGCCGCCGAACGCGCCTTCACCGTCTACCTGCCCGGCCGCAATATTCCCATGCTGCCGCGCACCCTGGCCGACGAACTGTGCTCGCTCAAGGCCGGCGAAGAGCGCCCCGCCCTGTGCGCCCGCCTGCTGATCGACTTTGACGGCAAGGTCACCGACCAGGTGGAGTTCTTCGCCGCCCGCATCCGCTCCCAGGCCAAGCTGGCCTATGACAAGGTGTCCGACTGGGTCGAGCAGACCGGTGACTGGCAGCCCGAGAGTGAAGCCATTGCCGAGCAGCTGCGCGAACTGACCGCCCTCACCCGCGCCCGCAGCGCCTGGCGCAGCGAGCACGCCATCGTGTTCAAGGACAGGCCCGACTACCGCTTCGAGCTGGACGACGCCAGCAACGTGGTGGCCATTCACGTGGACCATCGCCGCATCGCCAACCAGATGGTGGAAGAGGCGATGATCGCCGCCAACCTGGCCTGCGGCAACTGGCTGACCGAACACGCCGGCACCGGGGTGTTCAACGTGCACGCCGGCTTCGACCCCGAGAAGCTGGCCCAGTTGGCCGAGCTGCTGCAACACCACGAGGCGCCGTTCGAGCCGGAAAGCCTGGCCAGCCTGGAGGGCTTCTGCGCCCTGCGCCGCTGGCTGGACGCCCGCGACACCAGCTACCTGGACAACCGGGTGCGCCGCTACCAGTCCTTCGCCGCCATGAGCGTGACCCCGGCCGAGCACTACGGCCTGGGCCTGGCCGCCTACGCCACCTGGACCTCGCCCATCCGTAAATACGGCGACATCATCAACCACCGGCTGATCAAGGCGATCCTGGCCGAGCAGGAGCATGAGGCCCACGCCCCCAGCGCCGAGCTGGCCCAGCACCTGTCCGAGCAGCGCCGCATGCATCGCCGCGCCGAGCGCGACATCGCCGACTGGCTCTATGTGCGCTACCTGCAACCGGCGGTGGCCGAGGGCAAGGTATTCGACGCCGAAATCATCGACATCGGCCGGGGCGGCGTCAAGCTGCGGCTGCAGGAAAACGGCGCCGTGGTGTTCATGCCCTCCTCCCTGATCCTGGCCAACCGGGACCGACTGGAGTGCAGCTGGGACGACGGCCGCGTCTACCTGGACAAGGAAGCCGTCTACGAGCTGGGCCAGTATATCCAGGTGATCCTCACCGAAGCGGTGGAAGACACCCGCTCCTTGATCGCCAAGCCGGCGGTCCCCCTGGTGCCGGAAAAACCCGCCTCCTGATACCAAAAGGGCCTGCAATTGCAGGCCCTTTTTTAAAAGCTCACTATCCTTGACAAACACAAAAATTTCACGCCTACAACCCCATGATGCTGGCCACGATTTACCTTTCTATGACTATTCCCTATAAGGTTACCATGAACATAAGCTCCTTATTTCATTTATCCAGCTTTGAAGTCCTGCAATTGGAAATATTGCAGTTTCTGGAGAAGATGCATAAGGAATTACTCTAACAACAAACCTTTCTGAACCTAACATTTCCTTGATTAACGGAATACTTTTTGAACCAATCCACAACCCAGTAGATTTATGATCTGTGGACACATCCCAAATTTTCTTAACAGCTTTACCATCATCTATTCTATATGTAACTTCAGTTACATCCACACCAATAAAAGCATTCCAAATCACATATAAAGATGTTGTATTCTCCATGCATCTGATATAAAGCCATGGGTAGACATCAGTCCCTACACCGCTTTTTATATCAGACTCTGATCTTACAAAAATAGCAACAGTTTTACTGTCATCAAAAAGTGAGACTTCTTCCTGCCTAAACCAATTTCCCACTTTTTTCATTTTATTTTCTTGTTGCTTTATTACCTCCTCCATTTTTTTGTTAGTTAATAAAATCGGGCTTTCATCATTCCTATAGATCTCTATTCTTTCATTATCAACCATCTTACATAAGAAGCTATCTTGCTCCACTCCTTTTATTTCATACTCATTGGTTGACCCATTTGTTTTTACATGAGACCCAGATAAGAACCAGACCGAGTAGTCAATATTGTTTTTTATCTCACGCTTACAATACTCCATGTTTTCATTATGCAGTACATTAGCACTCAACGAATGCGGACTAAAAAGAGCTCCTCCTAAAAAAAACAACAACAGAAACAAAAGATTTGACTTTGATTTAATTGAGATCTTACCCTTGTGTTTTGTTTTCATAGCTTTACTCTGTAGTTTAATTTTAATGTAAAGAAATTTAGTTTGGCTACTGCGCCGTTAAACCGACAAGCTTAACCCATCCATACTGAGCCATTTTTTGAAACCGGCTCCAGCACATGCTGGATATAATATAAGTCCGATGGCTCCAGCTCGTTGGCTTCGGTATGTAGTCTGGAGGCTGGGCAGGACCAGGGTCCACTGGGTGGACGTGTTCAGGTTCTTGTTCTTGGCTGCGGTCATGCAAGCAAAGCCTGACGCTCTCTCAAGCAGAACGAGTTCGTTCCCGATCAGTTTGCGGCTACAGTAATAAGACTGTGCGCGCGGCTTGCAGAAAGCCGTACCAGACAGGTTGGACGCGTACCAATCGGCTAACTGTTGCTGCCAGCAGTGCTGACGTTGTTGGGTGGTCATAACTGCTTCCTTGTTGCTATTTCGATGGAGTCAGTGTTTGGCGAGACTAGATCAAGGAAAACAGGCGCTGACTCTTTGGCGCTTACAGTAATTAGAACTTACTGCTCAAAAGTTGAACTATGGATATTAACTTTTAAATGCATAAATAGAGAATCGTAAAGATAGCAAGCAACTCAAAACATGCTAAGTATACACATATTACCCTTGCTGTGAGTTGGAACACAGCTGTCATTGTGAAAATTTGGACATCAAGGTAGCAACGAGATGTTGTTGCCATATCTATCTTCTAGCATCCAGTGCCGATGGTAAGTACTGGATCTGTTGTTGATATTCCCTAGCAGGTGGTTCTGGACCCATTCGCTGTCAGGGAAAGGAACCTCCTTAACTTTTCCGCTCTTGTCGTTAATATACCGATCCCTATCAACGTACTGCTGGATATGTTTCTTGTCACTGAAGAACCGCGCTCTTGCATTTGGATACTTTTCATAAAATTCTTTTGCCATCTTTATAAGGGTACCCTGCCTGACGTCAGTAGGAACAACCACAATAAAGAACTCCCACTCTTCTGATGGAAAGAGTGAATGACGAATACTATAACTTCCCCACACCTCCGCTTTAACCTCCGCTAGGGGAAGTGGCCCCTTGCTCGGTTGCGTACCTGTCGCATATGCCACTCCACACGCGAGCATCAGCAATAATAAGGAAAATAGCCATAGCCTTGCAACTTCCATAATTACCTCCCAAAAATAAGCAACTTTCTGTAACACGAAACAATTTCACATCAACCAATGAAACTAGTTTTTATAAACTTACGGACCTAATCGCACCCCTATCTTTACTCGTCTGGAACTAAGTATTGACCCCATGAGGGGAAAGTGCAATTTCAGAAAGTGGCTTTTGCGGGCTTGGCGACAGAGGCGGATATATATGGAACCAACCAATGGTTGACGGGTTCGAGGATAACGAAGGAGTCTGCAACTGCAGCCCTCTCGGTTAGGTAAATACGAAGGGTTGCTGAAAGCAGCCAGGCCTCAGCCCATCTGCTCCAGCAGCAGCTCGGCGGGATGTTCCTGTGCCTCCACCGAGGGCACATGGCCCAGCTCACCGCCCTAGTGTTAGTGAGGATAGCTGACAGCAGGCGCTTGTTGCCGTCGGCCAAGGGATGATTCTTGATCACAAAGTACAGCAAATGGGCACCCCGGCTGGCCACATTGGGATAGAACAGCTCATCGCCAAAGCCCTGCTCTATGGTGGCCAGTGCCGAGGCCAGGCCATCACCACGCACCCAGCCAAACAGCTCGGTCGCCTCGCCCTTGGCGATCAGGATCTGCTTGAGTTCGCCGATGGCGGCCAAAGCCTCGTCCAGTTCCAGCGGTCGCATATCCGGCTGTTTGATACCGATTTCTGCCAGTTGCTGCTCGTCGTAGTCCTGCAGCAGGCTCCAGGAGCGGGCATAATCGCTGATCACGCCCGCCACCGCCGCCCCTTGTGGTGACATCAGCCCCTGATTGCTCAGGGTGCGGCTGAGCAGATTCATCGCCTGCTCAAACTCGATACCCCACTCCGCCAGGCAGCGCCGGTTAAGGGTGTAGCCCTGAACCAGGTGGTCTTTCAGCACCTGGGTGGCCCACTGGCGGAACTGGACGCCGCGCTGGGATTTTACCCGGTAGCCCACAGATACGATGACATCCAGTGAGTAACGAGAGACCGGCTTGTCTGAGCCAGCAATATGCATTTTTTGCATATTGCTTTCCTCGGGCAGCTCGCCTTCCTTAAACACATTGCGAATGTGGCGAGAAATCACTGACTGATCGCGACCAAACAGCTCGTACATCTGCGCCTGACTGAGCCGCACCACCTCCTGTTCCAGCACCACTTCCAGTTGCGCTTGCCCGTCGGCACTGGTGAAAATCTGGCTCTGTTGGTTGTTTATCGTCTTGTTCGTTCCGTGGCTGACACCCGTTCGTTTAGCCTCAGTAGCAATGCTTTCCCAACGGGTGTCAACCGATAAACAACAAGGCCCTCAAACAGGCCTTGTTCAACGCTATGCCCGGGCGGAGACCCGGTGACAGGCGGTTATGTGCGCTCGATATGATCCAGCAGCAACCTGATGAGGCGTTCCGACGCTTCCACCGAGGACACATGGCCCATCTGCTCCTGAATGGCAACCTCGGCGGCGCCCGAGCTTCCTGGCGGTTGCGCGCCCGGGGGCAGAAAGCCTCCTGAACCGCCTGCACGTCAGGGCTCTCAGACCATATATCCACTCTTGCTTATATATTCCAAAACCGACTATTAAATTTTGTTTAAATACTCCAATAGCATATTAGACTCATCGGCAGACCTTATCCTGCCCCTGGAGTTAAATTATGCGTACATCCCTTCTGGCTTCCGTGCTATTCGCCGCCAGCCTGAGCGCCCTGCCGCTCCAGGCGAAGGAACTGCTCAACAGCAGCTACGACATCGCCCGCGAGCTGTTTGCCGAGATCAATCCGGTCTTTATCGAGCACTGGGAACGGCAGACCGGCGAAAAGCTGGGCATCAAGCAATCCCACGCCGGTTCTTCCCGCCAGGCCCAGGCCATTCTGCAGGGCCTGCGCGCCGATGTGGTGACCTACAACCAAGTCACCGACGTGGACGTGCTGCACCAGAAAGGCAAACTGATCCCGGCGGACTGGAAGACCCGGCTGCCCAACGACAGCTCGCCCTACTACTCCACCATGGCTTTCCTGGTACGTAAGGACAATCCCAAGAACATCAAGGACTGGAACGACCTGACCCGGAACGACGTCCAACTGGTGTTCCCCAACCCCAAGACCTCCGGCAACGGCCGCTACACCTATCTGGCCGCCTGGGGCGCCGCCCACCGGCAGTTTGACGGAGATGAAGATAAAATCCGCGAACAGGTGGGTAATTTCATCAATCAGGTGGCGGTGTTCGACACCGGTGGCCGGGCGGCGACCACCACCTTCGTCGAACGCAATATCGGCGACGCGCTGATCACCTTCGAATCGGAAGTGAACAACATCATCGCCCAGTACCCGGAGGCGGGCTTCGAGCTGGTGGTGCCCCCCACCAACGTGCTGGCCGAGTTCCCGGTGACCTGGATCGACCGCAACGTGGAGCGCAACGGCACCGCCGACGCCGCCAGGGCCTACCTGGAGTTCCTCTACACCGCCGAGGCCCAGCGCATTCTGGCCGACTACTTCTACCGGGTGCACAACGAGGACGTGGCCGCCGAAGTGGCGGAGCGCTTCCCCGAGACCGAGTTGTTCAAGGTGGAAGACATCTTCGGCAGCTGGGAGCAGGCGATGGAAGTGCACTTCGCCAATGGCGGCACCCTGGATCAACTGCAGGCCCGGGGTCGCTGAACCGTGGCGGCGCTGCTGGGTACCAAGCGGGTACTGCCGGGCTTTACCCTGAGCCTGGGCACCAGCCTGCTGTTCGTCAGCCTGATCATACTGCTGCCGCTCACCGGCCTGGTGATCAACACCAGCCAGATGGGCTGGGAGCAGTACTGGCGGGTGGTAAGCGACCCGCGAGTGGTGGCCACCTACAAGGTCACCCTCGGCGCCGCCGCCGTGGCCAGCCTGTTCAACATGGTGTTCGGACTGCTGATGGCCTGGATACTCACCCGCTACCGCTTTCCCGGCCGGGCCCTGCTAGACGGCCTGATGGATCTGCCCTTCGCCCTGCCCACGGCGGTAGCCGGCCTGACCCTGGCCACCCTGTTCGCCACCAACGGCTGGTACGGCGCCTGGCTGGCGGAACTCGGCATCCAGGTGTCCTACACTTGGCTCGGCATTGTGGTGGCCATGATCTTCACCAGCGTGCCCTTCGTGGTGCGCACCGTGCAGCCGGTGCTGGAAGATCTCGGCCCGGAATATGAAGAAGCCGCCGCCACCTTGGGCGCCAGCCCTTGGCAGGCCTTCAGCCGGGTGGTACTGCCCGAGCTCAAGCCGGCCCTGGTCACCGGCACTGCCCTGGCCTTTACCCGCAGCCTGGGCGAATTCGGCGCCGTCATCTTTATCGCCGGCAACATGCCCTGGCAGACCGAGATCACCGCCCTGATGATCTTCATCCGGCTGCAGGAATTCGACTACGCCGCCGCCAGCGCCATCGCCAGCGTGGTGCTGCTCGCTTCCTTCGTGCTGCTGTTCGCCATCAATACGGTGCAGAGCCGCTTTATGCGCCGCATAAGAGGTAACGCCTGATGGAGCAAGCCATTCGCCTCAACAGATCCCGCCCCTGGGGCCGCCGGCTGCTGATAGGCACCGGCGTGCTGCTGAGCCTGCTGCTGCTGGTAGTGCCACTGCTGGCCATCTTCGCCGGCGCCTTGGCCGCCGGCCTGGGCGGCGTAATCGAGAACCTGAATGAACCCGACATGCTGCACGCCATCGGCCTCACCCTGCTGGTGGCGGCCATTACCGTGCCCATCAACCTGGTGTTTGGCACCCTGCTGGCCTGGCTGGTCACCCGTTTCCGCTTCCCCGGCCGCCAGTTCCTGCTGACCCTGATGGACGTGCCCTTTGCGGTATCGCCGGTGGTGGCCGGCCTGCTCTATCTGCTGATGTACGGCGCTAACGGCCCCGTCGGCGGCTGGCTCGACGGCCACGACCTGCAGTTGATGTTCGCCTGGCCGGGCATCGTCATGGTCACGGTGTTCGTCACCTGTCCCTTCGTGATCCGCGAACTGGTGCCGCTAATGAGCAGCCAGGGCACCGATTCGGAAGAGGCTGCCGTGCTGCTGGGTGCCAGTGGCTGGCAGCTGTTCCGCAAAGTGACCCTGCCCAATATCCGCTGGGCCCTGCTGTATGGCGTCATCCTCACCAACGCCCGGGCGGTGGGCGAGTTCGGTGCCGTGTCGGTGGTGTCCGGCGGTATTCGCGGCGAAACCAACACCCTGCCGCTGCACGTGGAGCTGCTGCACCAGGACTACAACGCGGTCGGCGCCTTTACCGCCGCCGCCCTGCTGACCCTGATGGCGGTGGTGACCCTGGTGTTCAAGTCCTATCTCGAGTGGCGCCTGCATCGCGCCGAAGCACAGGAGTAATCCATCATGAGCATTCAGATTGAGGGTATCCACAAGTCCTTCGGCAAGGCCCGGGTACTGAACGACATCAGCCTCGACATCCCCGGCGGCCAACTGGTGGGCCTGCTCGGCCCCTCCGGCTCGGGCAAGACCACCCTGCTGCGCATCATCGCCGGGCTGGAGCACGCCGACGGCGGCCGCATCGGCTTTCACGGCGCCGACGTCACCGGCCTGCACGCCCGCGAGCGCAAGGTCGGCTTCGTATTCCAGCACTACGCCCTGTTCCGTCATATGACGGTGTTCGACAACATCGCCTTCGGCCTGACCATCAAACCGCGCCGCGAGCGTCCCTCCATCGCCGAGATCCGACGGAAGGTGGGCGACCTGCTGGAAATGGTGCAGCTGTCGCACCTGGCGGATCGCTACCCGTCCCAGCTCTCCGGCGGCCAACGCCAGCGCGTCGCCCTGGCCCGGTCTCTGGCGGTGGAACCCCAGGTGCTGTTGCTGGACGAGCCCTTCGGTGCTCTCGACGCCCAGGTGCGCAAAGACCTGCGCCGCTGGCTGCGCCGGTTGCACGACGAGTTGCATTTCACCAGCCTGTTCGTGACCCACGACCAGGAAGAGGCACTGGATGTGTCGGATCAGGTGGTGGTGATGAGCCAGGGCAAGATAGAACAGACAGGCAGCCCCAACGAGGTCTGGCAACAGCCGGCCAGCCGTTTCGTACTGGAGTTTCTGGGCGAGGTGAACAGGATTGAAGGGGAGCTCAGCGGCAGCCGCTTCAGGGTGGGCCGCTATCCGCTGCCACTGCCGGTGGCCAGCCACCGGCAAGGGAAGGCCTGCTGGTATCTGCGGCCTCACGAAATCATCCTGAGCCCGCAGCCGCACGCCGGCCATCCGCTGCCGGTACTGGTGACCGACGTCAACCCACGCGGCGCCCTGGTACATCTGGAGCTGGAACCAAAGGACTGGCCCGGGCAGTTGCTGGAAGCCGAACTGCCTCTGCAGCAATTGCCGCAGGTAGAACGCGGCCAGACCCTCTATCTGGGCAGCAACGGCGGCCGCCTCTATGTGGGCGAGCAACAGCTGACCGACGAACGGCTGGCATTGACGGCTTAAAACTCGGGAACTGGCAAAGAGTCCCCAGTCCCTGATCGCAAATCTCCGACCTTAGCCGTTGAACACCCCGGATGACAGGTAGCGATCACCCCGATCGCAGATAATGGCCACGATCAGGGCATCGTCAACCTGCTCCGCCAGCTTGAGGGCGCCGGCCACGGCGCCGCCGGAGCTGACGCCGCAGAAGATGCCTTCCTCCCGCGCCAGCCTGAGCATGGTGTCCACCGCCTCCTGCTCGCTGATATCCAGCACCTGATCCACCCGGCTCTGGTCGAAAATGCCCGGCAGGTAGGCTTCGGGCCAGCGGCGGATACCGGGGATCTGGCTGCCCTCGCTGGGCTGCAAGCCGACGATTTGTATCTCGGCATTCTGCTGCTTGAGGTACTGGGATACCCCCATGATGGTGCCGGTGGTGCCCATGCTGGACACGAAGTGGGTGAGCCGGCCTTCGGTCTGGCGCCAGATCTCCGGCCCGGTGCCCAGCAGGTGGGCCTGGGGGTTGTCCGGGTTGTTGAACTGATCCAGGATGACGCCCTTGCCTTCGGCGGCCATGCTGTCGGCCAGGTCCCGGGCCCCTTCCATACCGGCTTCCCTGCTCACCAGTATCAGTTCGGCGCCGTAGGCCAGCATGGCGGCCTTGCGCTCTTCGGTGGCGTTGTCGGGCATGATCAGCACCATGCGGTAGCCCTTGATCGCCGCCGCCATGGCCAGGGCGATGCCGGTGTTGCCGCTGGTGGCCTCGATCAGGGTGTCGCCGGGCCGGATGCGGCCCCGGGCCTCGGCCTGGCGGATCATGTTCAGCGCCGGCCGGTCCTTGACCGAACCCGCCGGGTTGTTGCCCTCCAGCTTGACCAATACCTGGCTGCGGGTGTGGCTGGCCAGCCGCTGCAACCGCACCAGGGGGGTATTGCCGACAAAATCTTCAATGGTAGGAAACTGCATGGTGAACCTTGGTGACATCCCGTTTCCGCCAGTTTACCCGCCACCGGCTCCGGGAACCATAGGGACGTCTCATGATGAAAAAAACCACAATACCGGAACGCCACCATCTTGTGCAAAGGCGCCATCGGCCCGATAATCCGCGCGCCTTAGTCCGGAGACCGTCCCATGAACCCTTTGCTTATCACCATCGGCCTGCTGACCCTCAGCAATATCTTTATGACCTTCGCCTGGTACGGCCACCTGAAGAACATGCAGAACAGCCCCTGGATCTGGGCCGCCCTGATCAGCTGGGGCATCGCCCTGTTCGAGTACCTGCTGCAGGTGCCGGCCAACCGCATCGGCGCCCAGGTGGTGAACGTGGGTCAGTTGAAGATTCTGCAGGAAGTCATCACCCTGTCGGTGTTCGTTCCCTTCTCCATCCTCTACCTGAAAGAGCCCTTCCGCATGGACTTCGTCTGGGCCGGGCTTTGCCTGCTGGGCGCCGTTTTCTTCATGTTCCGGGAGCGGCTGTTCGGCTGAGCCGCCCCGGCTGCCTTCACCTATTCGGTCTGCTCCAGCCGCTGCAGGGAGTCGGCCAGACCTTCGATGCGCACCTTGGTGTCGCCCAGCAGCCGGCTGATTTCGTCCGCCGAGGCCCGGGATCGGGCAGCCAGGGTACGCACCTCGTCGGCCACCACGGCAAAGCCCCGCCCCTGCTCCCCGGCCCGGGCCGCCTCTATCGCCGCATTGAGCGCCAACAGGTTGGTCTGCTCGGCAATATCGTTGATGGTACGGGCAATATGCTGGATTTGATCGCTCGACCCCAATACCTCTCCCATGGCACTGTTGGTTTCCTCGATGGTCCGCTTACGCAAGCTGACATCGGAGCCGTACATCACCACTTTGGCCAGATGCCGGTTCACATCCAGGATAGGGGTAAAGGCCACATCGAGCCAGACCGCCTGGCCACTACCGTCGGCCAGATCCAGGTCGCGCTTCAGGCTCTGCCCCTGATGCAATAGCTGCCAAGCGTCGTCCCCCAATAACTGCCGTAGTCGTCCCAGGGGCCCCTTGGCCATGGCTGCATGGTCCAGTTGCATTAATCTGTCGAGCAGGGCATTGGTATAGCTGAGTTCGCCGCTGCCATCCCACTCCGCCACCGCGAAAGAGGCGCCGATGGCATCCAGCCGGGCATTGAATTCCAGCGCCTTGGACTTGGTCTCGGTAATGTTGACCTGGATGGAGATAAAGCGTTCCAGCTTGCCCTGCTCGCTGAACACCGGGTTGATGGCAAGCGACACCCAATAAGGCTTGCCCTGCTTGTCGTAGTTGAGAATTTCGTCGTAAAAAGCCTGCTGGCGGGACAGGAAGTCGCGGATCCGCGCCCTGGTGCCCGGATCGGTCAGTTCACCCTGCAGGAAGTCCCCCGGTTTGCGCCCTTTGACTTCGTCCTGGCTGTAACCGGTCAGACTGCAGAAGCCGGGGTTGACATACTCGATTCGTCCTTCGGCATCGGTGATGATCACCGAGTTGTTGGTGCGGTTGGCCACCAGCGACAACAGCCGGAATTCCTCCCTCCGTTCCACCTCGGCAGTGACATCCTTAAGGAAGGCGGTGTAGACGATACGTCCGTCCAGTTGCACCTTGGACAGGGCCAGGGTGGCCCATAGCCGGTTGCCATCCTTGCGGAACACCGGTACCTCGCGGCTGGTGCCGACTATCTTGTCCTGGCCGGTACGGCGGTTGGCATTGACGTAGCCATCGTGGCTGGCCTGGATGTTGTGGGGGACCAGCATTTTGACGTTCTGGCCCAGCACCTCGGATCGCTCATAGCCCCACAGCCGCTCCGCCGCCTTGTTGAAGAAGGTAACAGTGTTGTTCTCGTCTATGGTCACCACCGCATCGATGGCCTGTTCCAGGGTCTGGTTGATCATCTCCCGCATATTGTGCTCGGCGGTAATATCCCGCACGAAGGCGGTATAGCCGATATCACGTCCCAGTTTATAGCGGGAAAGCGACAGGCTCACCCACACCATCTGGCCATCCTTGCGCTGCAACTGCACCTCGCGGCTGGTACCGACGATACGGTTTTCACCGGTGTCCCGATTACGGTTGACATAGCCGTCGTGGGCAGCACGGATAACACCCGGTACCAGCATATTGACGTTGTTGCCCAGCACTTCGTCTCGGCCGTAGCCCCACAGTCGCTCCGCCGCCGGATTGAAGTAGACGACCCTGTTGTGTTGATCGATACTCACCACGGCGTCAATGGCATGTTCCAACGCTTCCCGCAGCCGCCCATTGCTGCCGCGCCCCAACCTGAAGAACCCCAGATGCTTGCTCCAACCCATAACGATTATCCTTAATCATGCTCCGCCCTGAACAAGGCTAGACGCATTTGAGAACAACGACCAAGCATTATTAGAGGTTAATGAGCCCTTTCAATTACACATCGACACCCCTCGCCATCCGCGGCCGCTCCATGGGCCGGCTGAGGCAGATAACAGCCCATTCATGTTCGACCAGAGCTTGTGATAACACAAGGAATGCCTTCGGCTTCAATGCTAGATTCAGGTCCACTCTGGCGGCTATATGCCAGGATCGGGGACCTCCCCAATGTTCGGGCCGGTTCACGAGCGTGACAATGAAAACAGGATCAGGGCCTTATAATATGCTACAACCCCCTAGGCTCGGTATCTCACCTACATAAAGGAGTCTGTATGCCGCTGCAAGGTCTTGATGCCTTATTCCGGCCCGCCAGTATCGCCGTGATCGGTGCCTCCCACCGGGATAACGGCGCCGGCAAACTGGTGATGAAAAATCTGCTGGCCGGCAACTTCAGCGGCCCGGTGATGCCGGTTAATCCCAAGTATGAAGCCGTGGCCGGCGTCATGGCCTATCCGGATATCCAGAGCCTGCCCCGGGTGCCCGACCTGGCGATCATCTGTACCCCTGCCGCCAAGAATCCCGGCATCATCGACCAGCTTGGGCGGAAAGGCTGCAAGGCCGCCATCGTCCTGGCCGCCGGCACCAGCGACGAACAGCTGGCACAGATGAAAGACAGCGCCCGCCGGCACGGTATGCGTCTGCTCGGCCCCAACAGCATGGGGGTGATATTGCCGCACCTGGGGCTGAATGTCAGTTTTGCTCCCTTTCCCGCCAAACCGGGCCGGATTGCCTTCGTGTCCCAGTCGGCAGCGGTATGCGCCACCATTCTCGACTGGGCCCGCCATAACGATATCGGCTTTTCCCACTTTATTTCCCTGGGCGATGCCAGCGATATCGACTTCGCCCAGTTGCTCGACTACCTGGCCCGGGACCGGCACACCAACGCCATCCTGCTGTACATGGATGCCATCCAGGACGCTCGCACCTTTATGTCGGCGGCCCGAACCGCATCGCGCAATAAGGCGGTACTGGTGGTCAAAAGCGGTAAAACCCGCATCGGCGCCCAGCTCGGCCATCTGCATACCGGCGGCGATGTGGGGCTGGACGCGGCCTACGATGCCGCCATTCGCCGGGCCGGCATGCTCAGGGTAAGGGATACCCATGACCTCTTTGCGGCGGTGGAAACCCTCAATCATGCCCAGAGCCTGCGCGGCGAACGCCTAGTCATCCTCACCAATGGCGGCGGTCCGGCCATCATGGCCATCGATACCCTGCTGGCCCGGGGTGGCAAATTGGCCAGCCTGAGCGAGCCGACCCTGACAGCCCTGGACAGGGCACTGCCACCGGCCTGGTCCCATACCAACCCCATCGATATCGTTGGCGACGCCCCGGTAGAGCGTTATATCGACAGCCTCAAGGTGCTGCTCGACAGCGACGACTTCGACGCCATCCTGATCATGCATGCTCCTTCCGCCGCGGTGAACAGCACCCTGGTGGCCAGGGAACTGATCAAGGTGATCCAGGCGCACCCTCGTGCCCGACGCTTCAACATCCTCACCAACTGGTCGGGTGAAACCAGCGTGTTCGAAGCCAGGCGCTGCTTTACCGAAGCCGGTATTCCCACCTATCGCACCCCGGAAAGCGCCGCCGGCGCCTTTATGCACCTGGTGGAATACCGTCGTAACCAGAAGCAGCTGATGGAAACCCCCGAGTCCATTTCCGATATGCCCAACGACAGCGACACCGCCAAGGCCCTTATACAACAGGCCTTTGATGAGGGCATACAACAGCTGGATACCCATGAGGTCAGCCGGCTGATGGCCGCCTACGGTATTCAGACTCTGCCGACCTGGATTGCTTCGGATGCCACCGAGGCGGCCCATATCGCCGAGCAGATAGGTTATCCGGTGGCGATCAAGCTGCGCTCTCCAGATATCGCCCATAAGTCCGATGTTTCCGGTGTCATGCTCAACCTGCGCTCGGCGGCGGAGGTCGCCCAGGCCGCCGATGCCATTCTCGATCGGGTACGACAAACCTACCCCAGCGCCCGGATCCACGGCCTGCTGGTACAGCGCATGGCCCGTCGTGCAGGTTCCCAGGAACTGCATATCGCCGTGCGCTCGGACCCGGTGTTCGGCCCGGTCATACTGCTGGGAGATGGCGGCGTCGACTGGGAAGGTGAAGAGCAGGCGGCGGTAGCCCTGCCGCCGCTCAACATGACCCTGGCCCGCTATCTGGTGATCCATGCCTTGAAAAGCGGCAAGGTCAGAGCCAACCGTTCCCAGAAAGCGCTCGATATGGAAGCCGTCTGCCGGGTTCTGACCCAGGTTTCCCACCTGATCATCAACCACCCCGAGATCACCAGGCTGGATATCCATCCCCTGCTGGCCACCGACAAGGAAATGATCGCCCTCGATGTCAACCTTCGACTCAAGCCCTTCGACGGCGACGGCCAGGCCAGGCTGGCCATCCGGCCCTATCCCAAGGAATGGGAGGAACAGGCCAGTCTGAAGGATGGCAGACCCATCATGTTACGCCCCATACTGCCGGAAGATGAACCGGCCCATAAAGAGTTTGTCAGCCATGTGTCCGATGAAGACCGCTATAAACGTTTCTTTGCCGATGTGGTGATCGGCCATGAAGAACTGGCCCATATGACCCAGATCGATTACGACCGGGAGATGGCGTTTGTCGCGGTGGCCGACAACGGCGATATCCTGGGCGTGGTCAGGGCAATTTCGGATCCGGACAACAGTGACGCCGAATTTGCCGTGCTGGTTCGCTCCGATCTGAAGGGTGTCGGCCTCGGCCGGCTGCTGATGGAAAAAATTGTCCGCTATGCAGGAATACGCGGGCTCAATACCCTGAGCGGGGTGACCATGCCGTCCAACCGCGGTATGGTGGTGCTGGCACGCAAACTGGGATTCAAGGTGACCGTGCACCTGGAAGACGGCATCGTGGAACTGAAGCTGAGTCTTAACCAGGCCGATGCCCAGTGACTATAGTTGGGAAGATACAACAATCATATAAATAACAGGGAGTTCCTCCATGCCAGTTACACGCGTTTTAGTCAGTCCCGAAGGTCCGCAGTTTTCCCGCTTGATCCTGGGCTACTGGCGGCTGTTGGAATGGCGGATGTCACCCCAGGAGCTACTCGGCTTTATCGAACAACATCTCGAACTGGGCATTACCACCATCGATCATGCCGATATCTATGGCAGTTATGGCTGTGAGGCCGCCTTCGGCCAGGCCCTCAGGCTGAAACCCTCCTTGAGGGAGCAGCTGCAGATCGTCACCAAGTGTGGCATCGCCCTGCCTTCCACCACCCACCCCGACCATCGGTTGCCCCACTACAACAGTGAAAAGACCCATATCATCGCCTCGGCGGAGCAATCGCTGCGCCACTTCAACACCGATCGTCTCGATCTGTTGCTGATTCACCGCCCCGACTATCTGATGGATGCGGATGAAATGGCCAAGGCCTTCAACAGCCTGAAAAAAAGCGGTAAGGTCCGTCATTTCGGAGTATCCAACTTTACTCCCAGCCAGTTTGAACTGCTGCAGTCACGACTGGATTATCCCTTGGTCACCAATCAGGTGGAGTTATCGCCGCTGAATCAGAACACCCTGACCGACGGCACCCTGGATCAATGCCAGCGACGGCATCTCAAGCCCATGGCCTGGTCCTGCCTGGGCGGAGGCCGGTTGTTCAGCGAGCAGGCATACCAGCCATTGCGTGATGAGCTGGCGCAGATCGCGCTGGAAGTGGATGCCGCCAGCATAGAGCAGGTGGTATACGCCTGGGTGATGATGCTGCCCAGCCAGCCGCTGCCGATCCTCGGCTCCGGCAAGATAGCGCGGGTGAAACAGGCCGTGCAGGCAGAAAACATTCAGCTCAGCCGTCAGCAGTGGTACCGGATCCGCCGTGCGGCCCTGGGCCGGGATGTGGATTGAAAGCAGGCACAAGAAAGCCCTTCACGGAGACTTCATCTCCGTGAAGGGCACTTTCTGCAAGACCGAATGTATTTGAGCCTGAAAAACAAAAACCCCGACACATAAGTATCGGGGTTTTTAATTGGGTGCCTGGCAGTGACCTACTTTCACATGGCAGCTGCCACACTATCATCGGCGCGGGTGCGTTTCACTTCTGAGTTCGGCATGGAGTCAGGTGGGACCACAACGCTATCGCCGCCAGGCATAAACTTTAATCCGGAAAAGCTCACCGCCAGGCATGGCGGCAATGCAGAAAATGCAGGAGCAATTCTCTGCCTGATGAATTCGTTCTCGACCTGCAAGGCCTCACACTTCTTGGGTGTTGTATGGTTAAGCCGCACGGGTCATTAGTACAGGTTAGCTCAACACGTCACCGCGCTTACACACCCTGCCTATCTACGTCTTAGTCTCAAACGGCCCTTTAGGAGGTTCTAGACCTCTGGGATGACTCATCTCGGGGCTCGCTTCCCGCTTAGATGCTTTCAGCGGTTATCGATTCCGAACTTAGCTACCGGGCAGTGCCATTGGCATGACAACCCGAACACCAGCGGTTCGTTCACTCCGGTCCTCTCGTACTAGGAGCAACCCCCCTCAATCATCCAACGCCCACGGCAGATAGGGACCGAACTGTCTCACGACGTTCTGAACCCAGCTCGCGTACCACTTTAAATGGCGAACAGCCATACCCTTGGGACCGACTTCAGCCCCAGGATGTGATGAGCCGACATCGAGGTGCCAAACACCGCCGTCGATATGAACTCTTGGGCGGTATCAGCCTGTTATCCCCGGAGTACCTTTTATCCGTTGAGCGATGGCCCTTCCATTCAGAACCACCGGATCACTATGACCTGCTTTCGCACCTGCTCGACCTGTCCGTCTCGCAGTTAAGCTGGCTTATGCCATTGCACTAACCGTACGATGTCCGACCGTACTTAGCCAACCTTCGTGCTCCTCCGTTACTCTTTGGGAGGAGACCGCCCCAGTCAAACTACCCACCAGGCACTGTCCGCACCCCCGATAAGGGGGCAACGTTAGAACATCAAACATACAAGGGTGGTATTTCAAGGTCGGCTCCACGGCAACTGGCGTCACCGCTTCACAGCCTCCCACCTATCCTACACATGTAGGGTCAATGTTCAGTGCCAAGCTGTAGTAAAGGTTCACGGGGTCTTTCCGTCTAGCCGCGGGTACACCGCATCTTCACGGCGAATTCAATTTCACTGAGTCTCGGGTGGAGACAGCGTGGCCATGGTTACACCATTCGTGCAGGTCGGAACTTACCCGACAAGGAATTTCGCTACCTTAGGACCGTTATAGTTACGGCCGCCGTTTACCGGGGCTTCGATCAAGAGCTTCACCTTGCGGCTAACCCCATCAATTAACCTTCCGGCACCGGGCAGGTGTCACACCGTATACGTCCTCTTGCGAGTTTGCACAGTGCTGTGTTTTTGATAAACAGTCCCAGCCACCTGGTCACTGCGACTGGCTCAGGCTCCATCCGCGAAGGACTTCACCCGCTCCAGCGTACCTTCTCCCGAAGTTACGGTACTATTTTGCCTAGTTCCTTCACCCGAGTTCTCTCAAGCGCCTTGGTATTCTCTACCCGACCACCTGTGTCGGTTTGGGGTACGGTTCACACACATCTGAAGCTTAGAGGCTTTTCCTGGAAGCAGGGCATCAATGACTTCGTCACCGTGGTGACTTCGTCTCAGGTCTCAGCATTGTGTGTCCGGATTTGCCTAAACACACTGCCTACACCCTTTCACCAGGACTACCAACGCCTGGCCCATCTAGCCTTCTCCGTCCCCCCATCGCAATGTGTGTCAGTACGGGAATATTAACCCGTTTCCCATCGACTACGCCTTTCGGCCTCGCCTTAGGGGCCGACTCACCCTGCCCCGATTAACGTTGGACAGGAACCCTTGGTCTTCCGGCGTGGAGGCTTTTCACCCCCATTATCGTTACTCATGTCAGCATTCGCACTTCTGATATCTCCAGCATGCTTCACAACACACCTTCGCAGACTTACAGAACGCTCCCCTACCACTCATGCAATGCATGAATCCGCGGCTTCGGTGCCTAGTTTAGCCCCGTTACATCTTCCGCGCAGGCCGACTCGACCAGTGAGCTATTACGCTTTCTTTAAATGATGGCTGCTTCTAAGCCAACATCCTGGCTGTCTGAGCCTTCCCACCTCGTTTCCCACTTAACTAGGACTTGGGGACCTTAGCCGGCGGTCTGGGTTGTTTCCCTCTTCACGACGGACGTTAGCACCCGCCGTGTGTCTCCCGGATAGTACTTACTGGTATTCGGAGTTTGCATGGAGTTGGTAAGTCGGGATGACCCCCTAGTCCAAACAGTGCTCTACCCCCAGTAGTATTCGTCCGAGGCGCTACCTAAATAGCTTTCGGGGAGAACCAGCTATCTCCCGGTTTGATTGGCCTTTCACCCCCAGCCACAGGTCATCCCCTAACTTTGCAACGTTAGTGGGTTCGGTCCTCCAGTTGATGTTACTCAACCTTCAACCTGCCCATGGCTAGATCACCGGGTTTCGGGTCTACTCCTAGCAACTCAACGCCCAGTTAAGACTCGGTTTCCCTACGGCTCCCCTATACGGTTAACCTTGCTACTAAAAGTAAGTCGCTGACCCATTATACAAAAGGTACGCAGTCACCGAACAAGTCGGCTTCCACTGCTTGTACGTGCACGGTTTCAGGTTCTATTTCACTCCCCTCACAGGGGTTCTTTTCGCCTTTCCCTCACGGTACTGGTTCACTATCGGTCAGTCAGGAGTAT